>JAAZMA010000364.1 GCA_012799055.1 Tissierellia bacterium | reverse complement strand
TGATGCAATGGGGACAGTTCTCCTTGCATCAAATGGTAGGACCTTTCCCTAAGGTTTGACTTGAATGAAAAATCGAGGTGAGAAATAATTGCAAAAAGATAAAATAATAATTAAAGGTGCTAAGGAAAATAATTTAAAAAATATAGATTTAGAATTACCTAGAAACCAAATGATTGTAATAACAGGCTTAAGTGGTTCTGGGAAATCTTCTTTGGCTTTTGATACTATATATGCAGAGGGGCAAAGGCGATATGTGGAAAGCCTCTCTTCTTATGCTAGACAATTTTTAGGACAAATGGATAAACCAGATGTAGAATATATAGAAGGCCTATCTCCTTCTATATCCATTGACCAAAAAACCACCAGTAAAAATCCTCGTTCTACTGTAGGTACAGTTACGGAAATATACGATTATTTAAGATTATTATATGCTAGAATAGGGATTCCCTATTGTTATAAATGTGGCAAAGAAATAACTAGTCAAACAGTTGAACAAATAGTGGATAAAATAATGGAGTTAGAAGACAGAACTAGAATTCAAATACTTTCTCCTGTAGTGCGAGGTAAAAAAGGGGAACATAAAAATATAATTGAAAATATTAAAAAAGAAGGATTTGTAAGAATTATTGTAGATGGGGAAATGTATGAAGTTACTGATGAAATAGTCTTAGATAAAAACAAAAAACATGATATTGAAATAGTAATAGATAGATTAATCATTAAAGAAGGAATAGAAGGGAGACTTGCTGATTCTCTAGAAACAGCTTTAAGATTATCAGATGGCTTAGTAATGATAGATATAATAGATGGAGAGAAAATTACTTTTAGTGAAAAATTAGCCTGTCCCAATTGTAATGTGGCCATAGAAGAATTATCTCCTAGAATGTTTTCCTTTAATTCCCCCTTTGGTGCCTGCCCCACTTGTAATGGTATTGGCTATCACAAGGAAGTGGATGTGGAGGAGGTAATTCCCAATTTAGATTTAAGTATAAATCAAGGAGGCATAGCCCCCTTTAGTACTGCCAATGAATCCACTTATTATTATCAAATATTTAAAACTTTAGCAGAAGATAATGGCTTTGATATGGATACTCCATTAAAAGAAGCACCAAAGAAATTTATGGATGAACTTTTATATGGAACTAATAGAGTAATCTCTTTTAAATTTCAATCCCATTACAATGGATTAAGACAATATAGGGGTAAATTCGAAGGAGTAATTCCCAATTTAGAAAGACGATATACTGAAACCAATTCAGATTATATGAGAGATAGAATTGACGATTATATGGCAGAAATTCCTTGTCCCAGTTGTAAAGGTAATAGATTAAGGGATGAGATTTTAGCTGTTAGAATAGGTGGGTTAAATATAGCAGAAGTTACAAACTTGTCCATTGTCCAGGCTCTAGAATTCTTTGAAAATCTAGAATTAGATGAAAGACAAGAATTAATAGCTCATCAAGTTTTAATAGAAATAAAGGAAAGATTAAAATTTCTTCAAGATGTGGGATTAGAATATTTAACCTTATCTAGAAGTGCTGGTACATTATCTGGTGGGGAATCCCAAAGAATTAGATTAGCTACCCAAATTGGCTCTAGCCTTGTGGGAGTTATTTATGTATTAGACGAACCTAGTATTGGACTACATCAAAGGGATAATGCAAAATTATTAAAAACCTTAAGAAATCTAACAAATTTAGGCAATACCCTAATAGTAGTAGAACATGATGAAGATACTATGTATAGTGCAGACCATATAATAGATATAGGACCTGGTGCAGGAGTTCACGGTGGATATATAGTAGCTGAAGGAACAGTAGAAGAAATAAAGGAAAATCCCAATTCCATAACAGGCCAATATTTATCAGGTAAAAAAAGTATTGAAATACCAAGGGAGCGTAATAAGCCCAATGGAAATTGGGTGGAAATTATAGGAGCCAGTGAAAATAATTTAAAAAATATAGATGTGAAAATTCCTATAGGGGTATTAACCTGTGTTACAGGAGTATCTGGTTCAGGAAAAAGCACCTTAGTAAATGAAATATTATATAAATCCTTGGCACAAAAATTAAATAGGGCTAAAATTAAACCAGGTAAACATAAGGATATAAAAGGCCTAGAATATTTAGATAAGGCTATAGTCATAGATCAATCTCCAATAGGAAGAACTCCTAGATCTAATCCAGCCACTTATACTGGTGTATTTGACTATATTAGAGATATTTATGCTATGACACCAGAGGCTAAAATGAGAGGTTATAAAAAAGGGAGATTTAGTTTTAATGTAAAAGGTGGAAGATGTGAAGCCTGTAGTGGAGATGGGATACTAAAGGTGGAAATGCACTTTCTTCCCGATGTATATGTTCCTTGTGAAGTGTGTAAAGGAAAAAGATACAATAGGGAAACCCTTCAAATTAAATATAAGGGAAAAACCATAGCCGATGTATTAGATATGACTGTGGAAGAGGCTTTAGAATTTTTTGAGAATATACCGAGAATAAATAGAAAGTTACAAACTCTATATGATGTAGGCCTAGGTTATATAAAACTAGGTCAATCCTCTACGGAACTATCTGGTGGAGAAGCTCAAAGGGTGAAACTCGCCACAGAACTTAGTAAAAGGAGTACAGGAAAAACCATATATATATTAGATGAACCTACTACAGGACTCCATATGGCAGATATTCATAAACTAATTAAAGTATTAGACCAATTAGTAGAAGGAGGCAATACAGTAATAGTAATAGAACACAATTTAGATGTAATAAAAACAGCTGATTATATAATAGACTTAGGTCCTGAAGGTGGAGATAAAGGTGGAACCATTGTAGCCACAGGTACACCTGAAGAAGTGGCCAAAGTAGAAGGTTCTTATACTGGGGAATTTTTAAGAAGAATATTGTA
>JAAZMA010000279.1 GCA_012799055.1 Tissierellia bacterium | reverse complement strand
CATTAAAAGATGAGAAGGGAGATTTTTCAGTAACTTCAGGTGGAGGATTTGGTCTTGGTACAACTTCAGAAAATCTTCAAGGAGCAATAAATGGAGAAATGTTTGAAGTAGAGCAAATGTATCCTGCATACATAGCTGTAGCTGAAATGCAAAATGAAAAAGCAGCCCTATCGGCTATGAGATTTGCAATAGAAGCAGAAAAAGTACATGCAGACTTATTCACAAAAGCAAAGGAAGCAGTAGATAATGGAAATGATTTAGAAGCAGAAAAAGTATTATTATGTCCAGTATGTGGATTTATTAGCATAACTGGGGAAGAAGACAATTGTCCAATATGCAAAGCTAAAAAAGAATTATTTGTAGAATACTAATAAGGCGCCGAAAGGTGCCTTACTTTTTTAGGCAAAGGTTTGCCTAAAACAAATAGGAGTGTAAAAAAATGGTTTTAGAAATACTTGGCCTATCTCTTATAATAGGCAAAATTAAGGGTGGTAAAATAAAAAATCTAAGTCAAATCCATATTAAGGGATGGTATGTATTTCTATTGGGCTTTATATTAGAACTAATAAGTCTATGGATTTTTGCCAATAAAACTGGGAATATTGTTAATATGCTTATAGATAATTTCCTAATTATTCAAACCCTAATATATACTTTATTAATATTTACTTTAGGATTAAATATTAATAAAAAAGGTATTAAAACTATAATAATTGGAAATTTACTTAATTTTATACCCATAATAAGTAATAATGGAAGAATGCCAGTATCTAAAACCGCTTTAATAAAGTCCAATTTATTTACTCAATTAAAATTATTGGAAAAGGGCAAAATATTAACTCATGTATTAGCAGAGAATAATACTAGATTTTACTATTTATCAGATATTATTTCAATTTCAAAACCCTATCCTTTTCCAAAGATAATAAGCATAGGGGATATATTAATAGGTATAGGTATATTTTTGTTAATACAATTTCATATGAAAGATTTAAATAAATATTAATTAAATTTTTAGGAGGTATAAATTATGTTTAAACAAGATGTTACATTACAAAATGAAACTGGACTTCATGCTAGACCAGCTAGCTTATTTGTTAAGGAGGCTTCTAGATTCAGCTCCAATGTTACAGTAATAAAAGATGGTAAAGAATATAATGCTAAAAGTATAATGGGAGTATTAAGTATGGGAGCAGGAAAAGGTACCACTATAACCATACAAGCCCAGGGAGATGATGCAAAAGAGGCAGTAGAAGCATTGGTAAAATTAGTTAAAGATAATTTTAATGAATAGGAGAGTTTTTATGAGAGGAATTGGAACATCCCCAGGAATAGCCCTTGGGAAAGTCTTTGTGTATAAAGAACCTGAGATAAATGTAGTGAAAGAAAATATAGAAAATATAGAAAAAGAAATTAATAGACTAGACCTGGCTATTGAAGAGGGAACTAAACAAGTTGACAAACTATATGAAAAAACACTACACAATGTGGGAAAAGAAGAAGCAGAAATATTTAATGCTCACAAAATGATATTAAAAGATCCTGAATTTATTGGAAGTATAAAAGAAAAAGTAAAATCAGAAAAAGTTAATGTGGAATGGGCAATTAAAACAATAAGTGATGAATATATTCAAATTTTTGAGAATATGAAAGACGAATATTTGAAAGAAAGAGCCTTAGATTTAAAAGATATTTCCACAAGACTTTTGAGAATATTATTAGGCATTGAAGCTACAGACTTAGGTTCTATAGAAGAAGAATCCATAATACTAGCCTATGACTTGACTCCATCAGATACTGCACAAATTGACAAAAAATTGGTACTAGGTTTTGTAACAGAAATAGGAGGACCTACATCACATTCTGCAATTATGGCAAGAACCATGGAAATACCGTCAGTATCTGGTATTAAAAATGTAATTAATATTGCAAAAAATGGAGATTTTATCATTATAGATGGGAAAAGTGGTGAAATACTTTTAAACCCTTCTAAAGAAGAGATAAAATATTATAGTAATAAACAAAAGAAATATGAAGAATTTAAATTCCAGTTAAAGGAAATGATAGGAAAAGAAAGTATATCAAAAGATGGAGTAAAAGTTGAAATAGCAGCTAATATAGGTACTCCAAAGGATATGGATAAAGTCCTAGAAAATGATGGAGAAGGAGTAGGTTTATTTAGAACAGAATTTTTATATATGGACAGAGACACAGAGCCTACAGAAGAAGAGCAATTTATAGCCTATAAAACTGTAGCAGAAAAATTAGGTGAAAAACCTCTTGTAATTAGAACATTAGATATAGGTGGGGATAAATTTTTACCATATTTAGATTTACCTAAGGAAATGAATCCATTTTTAGGATATAGAGCCATTAGACTTTGTTTAGATAGAACAGAAATATTTAGAACCCAACTAAGAGCAATCCTTAGAGCATCCCACTTTGGAAATATAAAAATAATGTTTCCCATGGTTTCTAGTATTCAGGAAGTAAGGGATGCTAAAAAAATAATAGAAGAAATAAAAGAAGAATTGAGAAGTGAAAATATTCCTTTTAATGAAGAAATTGAAATAGGAATAATGGTGGAAATTCCTGCTGTTGCAGTTCACTCTGATATATTTGCCAAAGAAGTAGATTTCTTTAGCATAGGTACCAATGATTTGATTCAATATACTTTGGCAGTAGATAGAGGAAATCAAGATATTGTCCATTTATACAATCAATATCATCCAGCAGTATTAAAACTAATTAAAATGACCATAGAAAATGGTCATAAAGAAGGTATATGGGTGGGTATGTGTGGAGAGGCAGCAGGAGATGAAAAATTAATTCCCATATTATTAGCCATGGGATTAGATGAATTTAGTATGAGCTCCTCATCTATATTAAAAGCCAGATGGATAATTAATAATACTTCTAAAAGCGAAGTGGAATCTATGTTGGACACCATTTTAAGTTTACCAACAGCAGAAGATGTGGAGAAGTTTATAGATGAAAATATAATTTAATATAAGGGGACGGTTTTTTAAAGAGAACCGTCCCCTTTATGTTTAAAAAATTTATTTTTACCAATAATATAGTTAACTATATTATTGGAGGAGATAATTTTGGACATTAGACTTTTTATTATTGCCATAACTCCAGCTTTAATAATTATTGGAGGTATATACTTATCTGACAGATACGATAGAGAACCTTTAAATCTTTTAATATTAACCTATGTATTTGGTGCTTTATCTGTGATACCATCAATTATAGTGGAAGAATTATTAATGAAAATAAATATATTTCCTGGAGTTTATGGCTCCCTTTACACTGCTTTTGTAGTAGCAGGGTTTACAGAAGAATATTTTAAACGATTAGTAGTATTAAAATTACCTTATAATACTAAATATTTTAATGAAAAATTAGATGGAATAGTTTATTCTGTATTTTCCACCATGGGATTTGCCACTGTAGAAAATATTGTTTATGTGGTATATAGATATACAAACAATCCTTATATAGGATTATATAGGGGAATTTTTTCCGTGCCAGCCCATGGAGTTTTTGGTATCACTATGGGATACTATTTGTCTTTAGCAAAATTTGACACCGATGAAAAAAGAGCAAAGAAAAATTTGAGAAGGTCCCTATATATGCCTATAATACTCCATGGTGTATTTGATTTTATATTAATGTCAGGAATTCCCCAATTAACCATGCTATTTGTGCCCTATGTAATTTATATATGGTGGATAAATCAAAAAAAATTAAGTAAATTTATGTACGATTCTAAAAGTCGATTTATAGATATTAACAGGGAAGAATAATCTATTGAATATTTTTATGACTAGTAATAAAATAATTTATGAATAGTCATAAAATGAGATTAAAATAATAAATGGAGAGAAAAAATGAAAAGAAAATATTTAATATTTATTTTACTTATTGTAATTTGTGGATACTTTTTATTTACTTACAATTATCCAGATGATTTAAAAATAAATGGAAATGGGACAGGCTTAGATTTGGAAACAGAACTAGATATGGAGAAAATAAAAGAGGAAGAAACACAAGAAGTGCAAGAACCTAAAATCACCACAGCAAGCATACTAGCTGTTGGAGATATAATGTTTCATATGCCCCAAAATAATGCTGCACTAAATCTAGATAATAAGACTTATGATTTTACAAATAATTTTAAATATGTAAAAAAGTATATACAATCTGCTGATTTATCCATAGCTAATTTTGAAACTGTAGTGGCAGA
Organism: Tissierellia bacterium; assembly: GCA_012799055.1. Classification (GTDB taxonomy): domain Bacteria; phylum Bacillota; class Clostridia; order Tissierellales; family Tepidimicrobiaceae; genus JAAZMA01. The sequence continues at coordinate 16,977 of JAAZMA010000279.1, read as the reverse complement.
GGGTAGGAAATATTCAGGTTTTCCTAATTTCAATTCCCCTATAGAAACTTTATTTGCTATTGAAGATGCAGGTTTTCATATACTTACCACTGCCAATAATCATTGTTTAGACCAAGGCAAAATTGGCTTAATTAACACTATAGATACTATAGAAAGTTTAGGGATGAAAAACATAGGAACTTATAAATCTCCAGATAGGGATATATTGATAGAAGATATTAATGAAATTAAAATTGGTATTCTTGCTTATTGCTATGGCTTTAATGGAATGGATTATACTTTAACAGAAGAAGAAAGAAAATATATGATAAGTGAAATAGATGAAGGCAAAATAAAGGAAGACATTGAAAAGGCTAAGAAATTAGATGTAGATATAGTAGTGGTATTTATTCACTGGGGACATGAATACCATGATGAACCCTCTAGTGAACAAATAGAATTGGGAAGAAAAATGGTGGAATGGGGTGCTAATATAGTTTTAGGCTCCCATCCCCATGTAATACAAAAAAGTGAAATTATTAATTCTGGTGGGAAAGACAATTTTATCATATATTCCATGGGAAATTTTTTATCTAATCAAAGATTTGAAATTATGAATAACAAGTTTACAGAAGATGGAATAATAGTAAAGATACAAGTGGAAAAAGATTTTAATAATAATAATACTACAATTAGAAATATAGAATATATACCTACATGGGTTAGGAAGTATAAAATAGATAATAAATTTCAATACGAAATACTTCCTATTAAAGATTTTTTGGAGGATGAATCATTACTAAACACTCTTGAAGAAGTGGAAAAAGTTAGGATAAAGGAATCTTATCAAAACACCATGGACAAAATGTTTAAATATTGAGTAAATTCTGAATATAATTACATTGATATAAAAGTATATATTTAGTTCAAATTCCTAAAAAATTGTTATATAATATAATTGTAATACAAAAAATTATAAAGGTGTGGATTTCCTTGCCAAACATACAGGATATTAAAGATATTTTAATAAATATAAGAATTAGAGATATTATAGATATTTTAATAGTAGCTATAGCTTTTTATAAGCTATTTATGTTAATTAGAGAAACTAGAGCAGAACAATTAACTAAAGGCATATTTGCATTATTTATATTTACTAAATTAAGTGAGTGGTTAGAACTATATACTATTAATTGGCTGTTAAGACAATTAATGACTGTAGGAACATTAGCTATTTTAATAGTGTTTCAACCTGAGCTTAGACGAGCTTTAGAATACATTGGCAGATCTAGATTTCTTACTAAATCCTTTGTGGAAATAAAAGATGAAAGTCTATTTGTAGTAGTAGAAGAAATAACTGAGGCAGTAGCCTCTCTCTCCAGGCAAAAAATTGGGGCCTTAATAGTTATGGAAAGAAAAACAGGATTATCTGAAGTAGCAGAAACTGGAACGAAAATAGAAGGTCAAGTCTCTAGTGAATTACTTATTAATATATTCATACCAAATACCCCTTTACATGATGGTGCTGTAATAATAAAGGAAGATATAATTAAGGCAGCAGGATGTTTTTTACCCCTTACTGATAATATGTCCTTAAGTAAAGATTTGGGAACTAGACATAGGGCAGCCTTAGGTATTTCGGAAAAATCTGATAGTTTAGCTATTGTGGTCTCTGAAGAAACTGGAGCCATATCTATTGCAGAAAATGGTAGTATAGCCAGATACTTAGATATAAAAACTTTAGAGCAGATTTTATTGGATATGTATAAACCTAAGGACTCAAAACAATCCTTTATTACAAAATGGAGGCGAAAATATGAGCAAAGAAATGGGAAATAATTTAACTTTAAAAATCTTTGCATTAATAATAGCTATCATTTTGCGAGGCTATGTTATGGGTAAAGAAAATCCACCTAGAACCAAGCCCATAAGAAATGTAGAGGTAACTTTTACCAATATGGAAAGTTTAGAACAACAAAATTTAGTGGTTATGGAACCCAAGGTAGCTAAGATTAATGTGGAGCTATCTGGTAAGGTAAATAGTTTAAAAGATATTACTCCAAGGGATATTATAGCTACAGTAGATTTATCTGGTTATAAAGAGGGAGATGTTAAGGTACCTGTTTATGTAGAAGGGCCACCAGATGTAAAAATAGTAGATTATAGTCCAAAGGAAATATTATTTAAATTTGAAAAAATCATAAGGGAGAAAAATCTTGTTACATTAGAAACTACGGGCCAATTACCAAAGGGCTATATATTAGGCGAAGCCGAAATAAAACCCCAATCTATTTATATAGAAGGGCCTAGATCTTGGGTTAATTCAGTATCTCAGGTTTTAGCTATAGTAGATGTAACAGATAAAGTCGATGATATAAAGGCTGTAGTTCCAATAAAATTAGTAGATCATAAAGGAGAAGATGTACGAGGTCTTGAACAAGAACAAAATTTTGTAGACATATTCATTCCTGTTTATCAGACTAAAAAAGTACCTATAGAATTGCAAACAGAAGGTCAGCTTCCAGACAATTATGATATTGTAGATGTAAATATAGAACCTGCTACTATTGAAATTAAGGGCAAAAAAGAAGATTTACGAGGTATTAACTCTATTAGTACTAGAATAATAGATATTAATTCTCTAATAGGAAAGAGAAATGTATTAGTAGAATTAGAGCTACCAGAAAATATAGAACTGATAGATCCTAATCAACAAGTTACAGTTACATTAAATATTGATGAAACTAAAACAAAAACTTTCAATTATACTTTAAATGATGTAAATATTAGAAATTTAGGTTCTCAGCTTAAAATTGATGAATCAGATTTAGAACAAACTTTTGAAGTAACTTTAGTAGGGATAGCAAGCAAAATAGACCCTATAAACAAAGAAGATTTATATATAGAAGTAGATTTAAAAGATTTAGAAGAGGGAACTCATACAGTAGATTTGAACGTAAGGGAAGAAATAGGTGTTTTGTCTATGGACATAGTACCAAATTCCCTAAATATAAAACTTATAAAAGAATAAGGAGGAAATATGGCTAGAGATTATATTTTAGTTATAAACCCAGGTTCTACCTCTACTAAAGTAGCCCTTTTTAAAGAAGATGTGGAAATAAAAAGCCATAAAATAAATCATAGTGGTGAGGAACTGAAGAAATATAAGGAAATTTTTGACCAGTATGAATACAGATTAAATCTTATCTATAATTGGCTTAAAGATGAAGAAATATCTACAAAGTCTCTTAAGGCTGTGGTGGGGAGAGGTGGAATTTTAAGACCTATGCCTGGTGGGACCTATTTAGTTACAGAAGCTATGGTAGAAGATTTAAAAATAGGAATTGGTGGAGAACATGCAGCTAATTTAGGTGGAATATTGGCCAAGGGCATAGCTGATCAAGAAGGAATAAAATCTTATATTGTAGATCCAGTATCTGTAGATGAGTTTCAAGAAGTTTCAAGAATTTCAGGCTTAAAAGAAATTGAAAGAAAATCTCAAGTACATGCTTTAAATATAAAGGCAGTATCCCATAGAAGAGCAGAAGAAGTGGGGAAATCCTTAGAGGATTTAAATTTTGTAGTAGCCCATTTAGGAGGCGGAATCTCCATTTGCCCAGTAAAATCTGGAAAGATGATAGATGTAAACAATGCCTCTGAAATGGGACCCTTTTCTCCAGAAAGGACAGGAGGACTTCCTGTAGGGGATTTAGTTGAGATGTGTTATTCTGGGAAATACACCTTAGAAGATATGAAAATGAAATTAAAAGGCAATGGTGGGCTTATGTCCTATTTAGGTACCACAGATGCAAGGGAAGTGGAGGATAGAATAGCTAAAGGAGATAAATATGCTAAATTAATTTATGATGCTATGATTTATCAAATAGGAAAAGAAATAGGCTCCTATGCCACTGTATTAGATGGAAATGTAGACAATATAATTCTAACTGGTGGACTAGCTTATTCTAATTATTTAGTGAAGAAAATAGAAGAAATGGTAGGTTTTATTTCAGAAATAATAGTATATCCAGGTGAAGATGAAATGTCTGCTCTAAACAAAGGAGTACTTCGAATTATAAGGAATGAGGAAAGACCTAAAATATATGAAGATGAGGTGGTATTTAAATGATTACATCCTTTGAAGAATTAATTGAACTAGCCAAGTCTAAAGGTACTAAAAAAATAGCAGTAGCAGTAGCTGAAGATAAGGAGGTACTAGAAGCTGTAAAACTAGCTAGTGAGTTTAAATTAGTATACCCTACATTGGTAGGTGATGTTGATAAAATTAAAAAACTAGGAGAAGAAATAGATTTTAATTTTAACCAAGCTAAAATCGTAGACGAAAAAGACCAAGTTTTAGCAGCTAGGGAAGCTACTAGATTAGTAAGTAGTGGAGAATGTGATATTTTAATGAAGGGCCTAGTACCTACAGCTACAATAATGAAGCAAGTGTTAGATAAGGAAATAGGTCTTAGAACTGAGAAAGTAATCAGCCATGTGGCTGTTTTTCATGTAAAAACTTATCATAAAGTGTTTCTCGTAACAGATCCAGCAATGAATATAACACCAGATTTACAACAGAAAAAACAAATAATAGAAAATACAGTAGAATTAGCTCATTCTTTAGATATTGAAACACCTAAAGTAGCAATTCTTGCTGCCAGTGAAAAGGTTTCCCCAAAAATGGAGGCTACTGTTCATGCAGAAGAACTAGTTAATATGTATAAAAATGGGGAAATTAAAGACTGTGTAGTAGATGGACCCTTTGCACTAGATAATGCAATTTCTAAAGAGGCAGCTAAAGTGAAGGGAATAGTCTCAGATGTAGCAGGAAATCCAGATATATTATTGGTTCCAAATATAGATGCAGGAAATGTATTGTACAAATCCTTAACATTTTTAGCAGGGGCTAAATCTGCAGGTATTATTTTAGGCACAAAGGCTCCAATAGTACTAACATCAAGGGCAGATAATAAAGAAGCAAAACTACATTCCATAGCATTGGGAGTACTATTAGCATCTAAATAAAAGGAGGGCATAAAATGACAGAAAGATTACTAGTTATTAATCCTGGCTCCACTTCTACAAAAATTGGAGTATTTGAAGAAGAAAATCTTATATTTGAAAAAACCTTAAGACATTCTGTAGAAGAATTGGCACCTTATGATAAAATATTCCATCAATATAAATTTAGAAAAGATATAATACTAAAAAGCTTAGAGGAAAATCATATTGATATAAATTCTTTAACAGGAATCATAGGTAGAGGGGGACTACTAAAGCCTATAGAAGGTGGTACCTATGAGGTAAATGATACTATGTTAGAGGATTTAAGAATTGGTGTTCAGGGAGAACATGCATCAAATTTAGGTGGAATAATTGCATACGAAATAGCTGAAGAAATTGGTGTAAAATCCTATATAGTAGACCCTACAGTGGTGGATGAATTAGAAGATGTAGCTAGAATATCTGGACTAAAGGAAATAGAAAGAAGAAGTATATTTCATGCTTTAAATCAGAAGGCAGTAGCTAGACGTCATGCCAAATCTCAAAATAAAGACTATGAGAATATGAATCTAATAGTAGTTCATTTAGGTGGTGGAATTTCTGTAGGAGCACATAAAAAAGGAAGAGTAATAGAAGTAGCCAATGCATTAGATGGAGAAGGTCCATTTTCTCCAGAAAGAGCTGGAAGTTTACCTGTGGGAGATTTAATTAAATTGGCCTATTCTGGTAAATATACCTATGAAGATATGAAGAAAATGATTAAGGGAAATGGAGGAATGGTATCTTATTTAGGCACTAATAATGGCATAGAAGTATCTGAGAGAATAAAAAATGGTGATAAGGAAGCTAAATTAATTTACTATGCCATGGCATATCAAGTTGCAAAGGAAGTTGGTGCCTGTGCAGCAGTGTTAAAGGGTGATGTAGAGGCAATTCTTTTAACTGGAGGTATTGCTCATGATAAGCAATTTACAGCTTGGATAGAAGAAAAAGTAAAATTTATAGCTCCAGTATATATTTATCCTGGAGAAGACGAACTATCTGCATTGGCAGAGGGAGGACTTCGAGTATTAAGAGGTGAAGAAGCTTCAAAAGAATATAAATAGATTAGGTGATATTATGTTAAATGACAAAAGATTAAGATTTGTCATAGGTCATTATGGCAGCGGCAAAACTGAATTTAGCATTAATTATGCAGTAAAATTAGCGGAAATGGGGAAAAAGGTAGCCCTTGCTGATTTAGATGTAGTGAATCTATATTTTCGATCTAGGGAGAAGAAAAAATTATTGGAAGAAAAGGGAATTAGACTTATAGCTTCTTCCATTGATGCCTCAGCAGTAGATATACCTGCCATATCTGCAGAAATTGTAGTTCCTATGCAGGATACATCCTATGAAGGAATAATAGATGTGGGGGGAGACCCTGCTGGTGCTAGAACCTTAGGAATGTATAAAGAATATTTAGTGGAGGGCCAATACGATATGTTTTTTGTTCTAAATGCCAATAGGCCAGAGACTCAAACTGTAGAAAAGGCTTTAGAATATTTAAGAAAAATAGAAGATACAGCTAGGGCTAAAGTTACAGGTATAATAAACAATACCCATATGTTAAAAAGCACCACTGTAGAAAATGTATTAAAGGGACAAAAGTTGGCAGAGGAACTATCCAAAAGTACTGGCATTCCCATTAAGTATATAGCTTGTATAGAAAATGTTGCAAGTAAATTACCTAAAGATTTGCAAGGTGAGATTTTCCCGATGAAATTATATATGAGGGAAGATTGGATGATTTAAATAGTATAATATGGGGGGGTTATTATGGCAAAGGTAAAAGGAAAAGTAACATTCCAAGAAGATATTTGTAAAGGATGTGGCTTATGTGTATCTGTTTGTCCAACAAAAATTATTTTCTTAAATAAGGATAAAATTAATGCTAAAGGCTATCATCCAGCTACAGTGGTGGAAATGGACAAATGTATTGGTTGTGCCAATTGTGCCACTATGTGTCCAGATGTAGTTATTACTGTTGAAAGAGAGAGAAACTAAATCTTAAAGGAGGGTTATTTATGGCTAAAGTTCTCATGAAGGGAAATGAAGCTATTGGCGCTGCTGCAATAGAGGCAGGCTGCAAATACTTTTTCGGCTACCCAATAACGCCACAATCTGAATTACCTGAATATATGGCTAGGGAATTGCCTAAAATTGGTGGAGTGTTTTTACAAGCAGAATCAGAAATTGCTGCAATTAATATGGTATATGGTGCTGCTGGTGCAGGAGTGAGAGTTATGACTTCCTCATCTAGTCCAGGGATTTCACTAAAACAAGAAGGTATTACCTATATAGCAGGGGCAGAATTACCTTGTGTAATAGTGAATATTATGAGAGGTGGACCAGGCTTAGGAAGTATACAACCATCTCAAACAGATTATTTCCAAGCCACAAGAGGTGGAGGAAATGGAGATTACAGACTGGTAGTATTGGCACCAGCAAATGTACAAGAATTAGTTGATTTAATCATAGAAGGGTTTGATATAGCAGATCAATATAGAAATCCAGTAATGATACTTGGAGATGGAATGATTGGTCAAATGATGGAACCAGTAGAATTTAAAAAACCAAAACAAAGAGAATTACCTAAAAAAGATTGGGCTACAACTGGTACAAAAGGAGAAAGAAAACCTAATATAATAAATTCCCTATATTTAGCAGCTGAAGAATTAGAACAACATAATATAAAATTACAAGCTAAATATAAAGAAATTCGTGAAAATGAAGTAAAGGTAGAATCCTATAATATAGAAGACGCAGATGTGGTAATAGCAGCCTATGGAACTACATCTAGAATAGCTAGAACTGCCATATCCCAATTGGAAAAGGAAGGATATAAAGTAGGCTTAATTAGACCTATTACCCTATGGCCTTATCCCTATGATGAATTTGACAAAATAAATGAAAATTGCAAAGGGATACTAACAGTAGAAATGAATACGGGACAAATGATAGATGATGTAAAAATAGCTGTAAAAGGAAAATATCCTGTATATTTCCATGGAAGAACTGGTGGAATGGTACCAACACCAGGTGAAATAGTAGAAAAAGTTAAAGCCATCTATGGAGGTGAAATATAATGACTATAGTATTTGAAAAAACCAGAGGCTTAACTGATGTAGAAACCCACTATTGTCCAGGTTGTACTCACGGTATAATTCATAGATTAGTAGCAGAAGTATTGGAAGAGTTGGGAGTATTAGATAATGCCATAGGAGTAGCCCCTGTAGGATGTTCAGTATTAGCATATAAGTATTTTAACTGTGATATGCATGAAGCTGCCCATGGTAGAGCACCAGCAGTTGCAACAGGTATAAAAAGAGTTCGCCCAGAGAATTTTGTATTTACCTATCAAGGTGATGGAGACTTGGCCTCCATTGGAACTGCAGAAATAGTCCATGCGGCTCATAGAGGAGAAAAAATCTCCACCATATTTGTCAACAATGCCATATATGGAATGACAGGTGGACAAATGGCACCTACTACCTTAATTGGACAAAAAGCCACAACAGCACCCTATGGAAGAAGTGAAGAACACTCTGGAAAACCTATTAAAATAGCAGAAATGTTAGCCACCATAGATGGAGCCAAATTTGTAGAAAGGGTTACAGTAACTACTCCTGCCCATGTTAGACGTGCAAAAAAAGCTATTAAGGAATGTTTCCAATTACAATTAGATGGAAAAGGCTTTGGAATAGTAGAAGTATTATCTACCTGTCCTACTAATTGGGGATTAACACCAGAGGAAGCCTTAAGATGGTTGGAAGACAATATGATACCTTATTATCCTCTAGGAAACTTTAGGAAACCTGAGGAGGTGGAATAAATGGAAGAAAGAATCATTATAGCAGGTTTTGGTGGACAAGGAGTAATGGCTATAGGACAACTTTTAACTTATGCAGGTATGATAGAAGATAAAAATGTGTCTTGGCTACCTTCCTATGGACCTGAAATGAGAGGTGGAACTGCCAATTGTGGAGTAATTATATCTAGTGATGATGTAGGTTCTCCAGTAGTAGTAGAATCCACTACAGCTATAGTAATGAATAGACCATCTTTAGATAAATTTGAAAATTCTGTAGTACCCAATGGAAAATTATTTATAAATTCTTCACTAATAGATAAAAAAGCAGAAAGGGAAGATATAGAAGTATACTATATTCCTGCCAATGAAATAGCAGATAGTCTAGGCAATTCTAGAGTAGCTAATATGGTAATATTAGGTGCTTATTTAGAAGCAAGTAAAGTTGTAGATGTGGAATCTATATTAGAGGGTTTCACTAAAGTATTTGGAGAAAATAGAGCTCATCTACTCCCAATTAATAAAGAAGCCTTAGAAAAAGGTGCAGAAGCAGCAAGGGAACAGATGAAAGCTAAGGTATAGAATTAGGCTGGTTTCTTTAAAGAGACCAGCTTTTTTCATGGTGAGTAAGGTCTTGAAAATTTTTCTTGCATTTAAAATTTATTTATGATATACTTATCAAGAGAGTTGTATACCAATTTATACTATTCGTTACACATTCATTTATTTATCTAATCTTTTTAAAACTCTTTTATAAATATTTAAAATCACAAATTTTTAAAATTATATATATATCGCTGAATTCTTTTTAAGGAGCGGGGGAACCAATGTAATTGGGGTGAATCCTTTTTTGGACGGGCAAAAACCCTTAGCCCGAACCCGTCAGCTAACCTCGTAAGCGTAGAGGGGGATTGATAGAATGCATATACATTTGCTATTTCAATTATAAGTCAGTAGCAATGTAGGGTAGGAACTATCCGAATTAACGCCTGTGGAGATAGTAGATTGCAAGGTCAATGAAACAGGAAATTCTAGTAGTAATACTAGAAGCCCCTCATTTAACTGATGGGAGGTTCACTATGTATTCTTTTTTATCGACTATGGACCCCATAGTCTTTTATTTTACAAAAAATTAAAAGTAAAAATATGGAAAAGAAAGAGGGGGAGTAGTATGAAAAAAGTAACTTATTCAATTATTGGAGCAGGTAATGGGGGCATAGCAATGGCAGGATATTTAAGTCATATAGGATATGATGTCAATCTATACAATAGGACTTTGGAAAATATCCAACCATTGATAGAAAAACCAAGGATCGGATTAACTGGAGAGATTGAAGGTTATGGAGAATTAAATTTAGCTACAAATAATATAAAGGAAGCTATTGAGGGAACAGATATTATTATGGTAACTGTGCCAGCTATGGGACATTATAATTTAGCTAAGGCAATGGCACCATATTTAGAAGATGGGCAAATAATAGTTTTAAATCCAGGTAGAACTGGAGGAGCGTTAGAGGTTTATGCTGCAATTAAAAAAGACTATCCTAATAAAAATATAGTAGTAGCAGAAGCACAAACATTTATATATGCCTGTAGAGCTACTTCTAGAACTGATGCCCATATATTCAAATCTAAAAAAGAAGTATCTCTAGCAGCAATTCCAGCCAATAAAACTTTAGATGTAATAAATTTACTTAAACCAGCATATCCTCAATTTATACCAGCTAGAGATGTAATAGAAACTAGTATAAATAATTATGGTGCTATATTTCATCCAGCACCAACACTACTAAATAGTGGACATATAGAAAGAGGAGCACCTTTTGAATACTATACAGAGGGAATAACTCCATCCATTGGAGGTTTTATAGAAAGAATGGATGCAGAAAGAATGGCCCTAGGTAGACTTTTAAATATAAATACTCTATCTGCTAAAGATTGGCTAGAGGAGACTTATGGTGCCAAAGGAGACAATCTATATGAAGCTGTACAAAACAATCCAGCTTATCATGGGCTTCAGGCACCTAAGGGTTTAAATATAAGATATATTTATGAAGATGTGCCCTATAGTTTAGTGCCTATGTCATCTTTGGCAAAACAATTTAATATAGAAACTCCAGCTATTGATTCCATAATTAGAATAGCAGAATTAATAACAGGAATAGATTTTTACAAGGAAGGCAGAAATATTGAAAGACTAGGTTTAAAAGGATTACAAGTAAATCAAATACATGAATTTGCAGAAAAAGGTAGTATCTCTGAAGAAAGGGAAGAAGGAGTGGTGGCTTAATGAAAAAAATATTAGCATGTACTCTTGGAAATTGTGTCCATGTGGCAGGTACTATGAATTTTTTAGGCCTTGCCGAAAATGAGGGATATGATACAGAATTTTTAGGCATGGGAATTTCCGTAGATGATTTAATATTAAGTATTAATAAGAAAAATCCAGATATTGTAGCCTTAAGTTATAGATTAACTCCAGAACCATTAATAGGAATCCTAAAGGAGTTAAAATCGAAAATAGATAATATTGAGCCAAAAAACATTATTTGGCTTTTTGGTGGAACAGAACCTACAGGCTTAGTTGCAAAAGAAAGTGAAATATTTGATAAAATTTTCTATGGCCATGAAGACATAGACGAAGTAATACACTATTTAAAAGGTGGAGAATATTCCCAAGAGGAAGAATATCCAAGGGATATAATTTCTAGAATAAAGTCTAAATATCCCTATCCAGTCCTAAGACATCACTTAGGCTTGCCTACTATAGAAGAAACTGTAGAGGCCATAGAAAAAATCGCAGAGGCCAAAGTGCTAGATATTATATCCATAGCACCAGATCAAAATGCACAAGAATTTTTCTTTGATCAAGATAAAATGGATAAAAGATTAGATAGTGCAGGGGGAGTACCCCTTAGGACACCAGAAGATTTTGAGAGATTATATAATGCAGCTCAAAGAGGGAATTTTCCACTACTTCGTTCCTATAGTGGTACAAAAAATATTATTCAATTTGCTGAAGTCCTAAATGAAACTATAAATAACGCTTGGTGTGCCGTACCGTTGTTTTGGTATAGTGAATTAGACGGAAGAGGGCCTAGAAAAGTCAAAGATGCCATAAAAGAAAATCAAGAAGTAATGAAATGGCATGGGGAAAGAAATATTCCAGTGGAGGTAAATGACCCACATCATTGGAGTTTAAGAGATGCTCACGATGCTATTGGAGTAGCCGATGCTTATTTAGTAGCCTATAATGCTAAAGCTATGGGAGTAAAGGATTATATAGCACAATATATGTTCAATGTGCCAGCCTTTATATCTCCTGAAATGGATTTAGCCAAATTTTTAGCTAAAATTGAATTAGTAGAAAGCTTACAAGATAAAAACTTTAGAATATATAGACAGGCTAGAGCAGGCTTAGCATCATTCCCAGCAGATTTAAATCAGGCTAAGGGACAGTTGGCAGCCTCCGCTTATTTAGCTATGGCTATTAAACCTCATATATACCATGTAGTAGGTTTTTGTGAAGCTCACCATGCAGCCACTGCAGAGGATATAATAGAATCAGCTATGATTGTTAGGGGAGTACTGCGAAACGAGTTCTTAGGCTCTATTGATATGACTAAGGACAAAAATGTACAAAGGAGAAAAGAAGAATTAGTAGAGGAAGCTATGATTATAATAGATGCAATAAAATCCATAGGGCCAAAAGGAGTCGACCCACTGACAGATCCAAATACCCTAGCTAAGGCTGTTGAAATAGGCATATTAGATGCACCTCATCTAAAGGGCAACAAAGCAGCCAAAGGAAGTCTGACCACTAGAGTAATATCTGGTGCCATGTATGCCTATGATAATGAAAATAAAAGAATAATAAGAGAAGAGGAAAGAATTAACACCATATTAAAAGAATCCAATATATTTCCAGACGTTAAAAAATCTTCATAATACATTAGGATAAAAAATAGTTTCCTTTGTCTAGCAAGATAAAAACTTGATTATTTCATTATAGGCTTGCAGTAAAGCAAGCCTATAATAATTGTTTTACAAATATTTACTTTATTATTGCAATACAATGAAATAAATGATACCCTATAAATAGGACTTTATTACTATAAAAAAACAAAACAAATTGTTAGAAAGGTCCTGGATAAGGTATATGATGATAAAATTACAAGTTTTATTATTGAGGTGTTTATTATGGTAGATTTTAATGACAAAATTACATATTGCAGGGATAAATTGTTAAACTTTATACAAGATTGGGAATCTACAAAGGGGCTAGACATAATAATAGATATTTACGATGAAATTAGATACTCTGGAATGAAGAAGGATAATATTAGGCAAAAATATTTAAAAATACTGTACAATATAAAAAGATCTAAAAATTGGCACACTATTTTAGAAAAAGAAGACTGGACTAAATTGGAATTATTTTTAAATGAATTTTTGGAAATTCAATATGATGGAAAAAACTATTATATAGGTAAGAATTGTTTTAGTAATTTATCTTTAGATGAATTATATCAAATTTTATTAGAGGCTAAATATATAAAGGAAAAAGAAATTAATTCCATAGACAATATGGAGGTTTTATAAAGGTTTAGGAATTTTATCCTAGGCTTTTTTTTATGAATTTGTCAAGAACACTTGTTCCTAGACTAATATAGAATATAATATAATTAAATAAAAAAGAATATATAGCATTAAAACAAATGTGTTTTCTAGCCAAAAATATGTATAATGTAGGCCTATACAATGTGAGACAATATTTCTTTAAATAAAAAAATATTTTAGTTATAATTCCAACTATCATCTATCAAAAGAAAATGGAAACTATAAAATGCTAAACAGCAATGTAGCCCATCAAATATTAATGGAAGTAGATAATGCCATGGGCTCATTTTTTTAATTAATTAAACTTGCAAAGATAGGTGAATATAATAATAAAGATATAAAACTACCAAAGTATTTAAAAAAACATGGTTATTTTACTATTATCATAGGTCAAATAAAAATAAACCTAATGGTACACTAGATATACCTAACTATGTTATAATAAAAATAAAAAATTGGAGTGGTAATATGAAAATAAATATTCCAGACTATGTGCAATTAACAATAGACATATTAGAAGAAAATGGATTTGAAGCTTATATAGTTGGTGGAGCCATTAGAGATATATTATTAAATAAAACTCCTATGGATTTTGACATTGGCACCAATGCACTACCAGAAGAAGTAGAGAAAATTTTTTATAATTTTAAACCTATTTCTGTGGGGAAAAAATTTGGTACCATAGTGGTTCCACAAAAAAAAGGAAATGTAGAAATTACCACTTTTAGAAATGAAGGAGTTTATAAAGATGGAAGAAGACCAGAATGGGTAAATTTTTCTTCTAATATAATAGATGATTTAAGTAGAAGGGATTTTACTATAAATGCAATGGCTTATAGTAAAAAAACAGGTTTAATAGACCCTTTTAATGGGAAGGTAGATTTAGAAAATAAAACAATTAAAACTGTGGGAAGTCCAGAGAAAAGATTTAAAGAAGATTATTTAAGAATTTTAAGAGCTGTTCGATTTTCCACTGAATTAGGATTTAATATAGAAGAAAACACTTTTAATGCAGGGAAAAAACAATCTAAAAATATTTCTAATATAAGTCAAGAAAGAATAAGGGATGAATTTTTCAAAATTCTTCTTTCAGAAACCCCTTCTAAAGGAATAAAAATCTTAGAGAAAATGGAGATACTTAATATAATTTTACCAGAATTGGTGGAAACCATAGGATTTGATCAAAAAAATCCCCATCACGAAAAAGAACTATATTTCCACACATTATGTGTATTAGACAATGTTCCACCAATACTTAATTTAAGACTAGCTGCATTGTTTCACGATATTGGTAAACCTTATACTCAAACTTTAGACAATGAAGGCATAGGACATTATTACAATCATGATAAAATTGGTGGGGAAATTACAAAGAATATATTAAAAAGATTTAAAGCTTCAAAGGATTTAATAGAAAAAACTATAGTTTTAGTAGTGGAACATATGAATCATCACAATAATTTTAGTGAAAAAGGCCTTAAAAGACTAATTAACAAAATTAGCAAAGAAGAAATATTTAATTTGTTAAATTTACAAAAAGCCGATATAAAATGTTCCAATAAAAATGCAAGTATAGACCATATAATAGAAAGGGAAAAAAAGGTTCGGGAAATTCTAGAAAACAAAGAAGCCATAAGTATTAAGGATTTAGATATAAATGGAAAAGATTTAATAGAAATGGGTTTTGGGGAAGGGAAAATAATAGGGGATATATTAAACTATTTATTGGAAAAAGTAATGGAAGAGCCAGAGTTAAATGAAAAGGAAAAGCTGAAGGAAAAAGTAGAGGCAACCTTTGGTCCCCTGAAAGACCTAAAAGATAGACCCTAATGCAAAAAGTAATGCAAAAAGAACTGTCCCTGGTGCATCCTGATGCAAAGAGAACTGTCCCTGGTGCACCTGGTACATATAATTGACAATTGCCAGTAGATAATTATCAATTGTCAATTGTACATTGCAAAACATTGTGTTATTATTAAATTATTATATGTAATCTAGGAGGATTTTAAATGGGAAAATTATTTGGAACTGATGGAATTAGAGGAATTGCAAATAAAGATTTGACTCCAGAATTAGCTTTTAAAGTTGGGAGAGCTGGAGCTTTTGTTTTAGGGAAAGAAAAAAAAGGAAAAATACTTGTAGGAAAAGATACTCGTAAATCTGGAGATATGTTAGGAGCTGCACTAACTGCAGGAATTTTATCCATGGGAATAGATGTAATAGAATTAGGAGTGGTGCCTACACCAGCAGTAGCTTATTTAACAAGAAAATACGAAGCTTTAGCAGGTATAGTAATATCTGCCTCTCATAATCCTATAGAGTACAATGGTATAAAATTTTTTAATAGTGATGGTTTTAAATTAAATGATAATATAGAGGAAGAAATTGAAAAAATAATTTTAGAAGATAAAGAATTACCCCTTAGACCTATTAAAGAAGACATAGGTAAAGTTATATTAGGAAAAGAAGGCTATAAAGATTATATGGAATATTTAAAAACTACAATTAATACAGATTTATCTGGGATTAAGGTAGCAGTTGACTGTGGCAATGGTGCATTATATAAAATAGCACCAGAATTATTAAAGGAAATGGGAGCAGATACCATAGTAGTTAATGACAATCCCAATGGAGTAAATATTAATCTTAATTGTGGCTCCACCAATCCTTCTATAATACAAGCTCTAGTATTAGAAACTAAGGCAGATATAGGACTATCCTTTGACGGAGATGCAGATAGAATAATTGCTGTGGATGAAATGGGAAATATAATGGATGGAGACCATATATTAGCCATATGTGGTACAGAGCTTTATAATCAAGATAAATTAAATAAAAATACTATAGTAGGTACAGTAATGACCAATATGGGATTGGATTTATATCTAAGGGAAAATGGAATGAACATAGTAAAAACTAAAGTTGGGGACAGATATGTAATAGAAGAAATGTTAGATAAAGGATATAATTTAGGAGGAGAACAATCAGGTCATATAATATTTTTAGATTATAATACAACTGGAGATGGCCTATTGACAGCTTTACAATTAATGGGGATAATGAAGGAGACTGGCAAGAAAATGTCCCAGCTAAATAATCTAATGAGGAGCCTTCCACAAGTTTTAATAAATGCTAGGGTAAAAGAAGAATTGAAAAAAACCTATTTAGAAGATGAAGAAATAAAGAAGGAAGTAGAAAAAATTGAAGAGTATTTTCATGGCGAAGGAAGGGTAGTTATAAGACCGTCGGGAACAGAACCTTTAATTAGAGTTATGATAGAAGGCAAAGATAAAAATATAATAGAAAGCAAAGCAAAAGAGTTAGCAGAATTTATAGAGAAAAAGCTAGGGAATTAAAATATAAAGAGGTGATTTTTTTGAACTATAAAATTGTAGCTGATAGTAGCTGCGATTTAAATAATGAGTTAAAAGAAAAAATGGATATAGGACTAGTACCATTAAAAATAGATGTAGGAGGAAAAACTTTTGTAGATGATGAAAACTTAGATACAAAGGAATTAT
>JAAZMA010000128.1 GCA_012799055.1 Tissierellia bacterium | reverse complement strand
TAATACATCCATAAAATATCACTCCTTAATTTTATTAGATAATATTTTTTATTCTCTTTACAAAACTATTAACATCTTCTTTTGTAGTATCAAAAGAAGTAACAAATCTTATTATATTGTTTTCCCTATCTATTTCATAAGAGGAAAATTCCCCTTCTAGTGCTTTCCTTGTTTCCTTTGGAAATTGGACAAATAATATATTCCCTATTAATTCATTTATTATCTTAATATTAGAAATTTTTATCAATTCATCTTTTAAATATTGAGCCATATTATTGGAATTTGTAGCATTTTCTCTCCAAATTTCCTCTTCTAAATAGGGAATAAATTGAGCTGAAACAAAGCGCATTTTAGATATTAATTGCATTCCTTGTTTTCTAATATATTTGAAATTTTTAGATATTTCTTTATTAAAAGAAACTATGGCTTCTCCCATAATCATACCATTTTTAGTACCTCCAAAGGATAGTAAATCTACTCCTGTATCTGTAATCATCTCTTTAAAACTAGAATTAAGTGCTACTACTCCATTGGCAATTCTAGCCCCATCTATATGTAATAGCATATGATTTTCATGGGCAAAATCTGCTAATGCTTTTATTTCCTCAATTGTATAAATTGTGCCATGTTCTGTTATTTGGGATATAGATATTACCCTTGGCTGTACTTGATGTTCATCACCTCTAGAACTTAAAAAGTTTTTAATATCTTCTGGGTATATCTTACCATTTCTATTTGGTACATATAGTATTTTGTTTCCTCCAAATCTTTCTAAGGCACCACATTCATCTGTATTAATATGGGCAGTATCGGCGCAAACTACTCCTTCAAAAGGCTGTAATAGTCCAGTTAGTCCAATGATATTTGCAGCAGTTCCTGAAGTAACGAAATATACATCTACATCTTTTTCAAATAATTTTTTAAATAGTTCCATGGCTTTTTCTGAATATTTATCATTTCCATAGGAAGGTTCATGGCCATAATTACAATTATATATGGCTTCTAATATTTTAGGATGGGCTCCTGAATTGTTATCGCTTACAAACATTTTCATTTACTTTTCCCCCTTATACTTTTCTATACAAGATTTGCAAATACAAGCTTTTCCTTTTTTCTCTTCTGGAACCAAATCTAATAAACCTTTTGGAATCTCCATATGAAAACACCAGCACTCTTTCTTATGGCTTTGGCAATTATTGTCCTGGCCACATATTGGGCATGTTTTATCTATATCCAATTTAATTCCTCCTTACAAAATTGTAAAAGAAACCATTCTTTATTTTTCAATTATATTGTTTTGCCACTGTTCCATGGCTTTATTGATTTTACCTTTTCAAATAAATAAGGCTGAATTTCAGCATATGTTAAATTATCTGGAAGCTTATGAAAAAATTTAATCTCCTTTATTTCAAAATTTGGAAGTGTATCCAATTCTTTTATTTCACTAATAAACAGTCTTCCATATGTAGTAATACTATCCCTAGTTACAGAGTAATCACATACTGATTCGATTTGAAAATCTTCAGCTCCTGTCTCCTCAAATAATTCTCTTTTTGCTGTTTCATCAATGTTTTCTCCATTTTCTCTATGTCCTCCAGGTATTTCCCATGTATCTCTATCCCTGTGCCTAACAAATACCCATTTGTCCTGAAATTTAGAAACAATTACTGCAAATTTTAAATTTCTATCATCTATTTCTCCTATATTATAAAAATCAATTTTCATATAATCACCTTTTTCTATTTGTTTTAATTACATTAATGTCTTATAAATAAGGTAATACATAATTCCCTCTAAGTCAACAGTTTTCACCTATAAAGCCAATATGAAATACTTTTGTTCCCAATGTACAGTTCCAATAAAAGAACCCTAATTGATACATAAGAATATGATATAATCATATAGTAAATATTGTGGAGGAGAATGATATATGGATAAAAATATAATGAAATGTAAAGTTTGTCCCATTGGCTGTGAACTTGTTATTAGTAAAAATCTCTCTAGTCCTCATGGCTATACTGTAGAAGGAAATAGCTGTAATAGGGGCTTTGAATTTGGTATAAAGGAAATGATAGAACCATCTAGAATTTTAACTGGTAGGGTTATGCTTAAAAATGGTAATATGAAAAGACTACCTGTTAAAACCACAGGTGTAGTGCCTAAGGATAAAGTAGATGAAATTATGTTTATACTTAACAATACTGAAGTATCTGCTCCTATTAAACGAGGAGATGTAATTATAAAAAATATTTTAGGATTAGGGATAGATGTTATTGCTGCTAGAAAAGTTAAAAGCAATTCTTTAACTTAATCTTCCTTGAAAATTCTCCTTCCTCTATTAGAGGAGGAATTGCTGCCAATTATTATGATTTAAGGGTTCCATTGCATCTGAATCTTTAATTAATATCATATATTGAAAATAATCAGTAGTAACCCCATCCTTAGGAAATTTATGGGCTATTGGCCAAATTAGCTTGTCTTTGAAAGGAGAATTTTTTCCATTTAGTTTAAAAATGGTGTATTCATTATTGATAAAATCTTCAAGAGCCGCCATTGATGAATCTAAAGTGTTAATGGAACTTATATAATTTTTCCAAGTAGTTGGATATAAATATTTGCAATTTTTATATACATAGGCTATGGATAATACTTTTCCTTTAAAAATGGTGTTTTTATTTAAAGCTGCTCCTAGCCAATTAACATAGGGGAAGGATTTTTGAAATATATGAGAAAGTCCTAATTGTCCATAATATTTGCCTTTAGGTAATTTCTTATGGATTTCAACAAAATTTTGATACATTTTGTTGTCTCTTATACCGTTAAAATTATTTCCTTCATATACTTCATACATATTTAACAAATTTTGATTCACAAATTTAAACCCAAAGTAGTTTTCTTTTAAGATTGATCTATAGAAAATTTCCCTATCTTTTAAATCCTTAGCTAATTTATGAAAAAATATCTTAAATTTTTTTGAATTAACAAACCTATCCTTTGGTTTAATTTCATCTATATTATTGATTATCCTATTGTGAGTTTCTCCGATTTTTTTATGTGTGTTTTTTTCCAATAAACAATATTTCATAAATTTTAGTGCATTTATAGGCTGATGTTCAATATCTATACCAACAATAGTAATTTTTCTATCTTTAGACAAAGTTTCATTATATTTGTAAACTTCTTTCCAATGAGAATAATCATCTTTATTCCAAGCATCAGTTCCTTTTAAAGCAGTGTAAACCTCTTTTAGTATATCCTCATTTCCTGTTTCTAAATACATATTAATAAAATAGGCAGTACTATAAGGGAGTTCACAAAGATAATATTTAAAATCTATCTTTTCTTTAAAATACTTTAAAAACTTCATCTTAAGCTCTACATTAGCCTTAACTCCATGATTTTCTCCAGTTAAAAATATTTCCTTATCTCCTAAGTCCTCATCTATAATGGATAAACTTTGAATATCCTCTTCTCCCATGATTATTTTATTGTGATTATTCATTAAGTATTTCTTTAGCTGATAATCACTCATTATATCACTCCATTTTTACTAATTGGTACATTATACTAAATGTAATAATATACCTAACCTATGGGATTTTTTCTATTATACCATATATTACGTTTTATAATGTGTTAAATATAGTAATCCCTAATATAATCCACCATATCCCCTACACTCCTGAAAAAAGCCGCCTTATCATCATGTATTACTATATTGAATTCTTCCTCCACAGCTATAATTAGTTTTGCCACATCAATAGAGCTAATTCCATATTCTTCTGTAAACTCTGTTTTCTCATTTATATCTTCATTATCTACGCCAAGTATTTCTGCCAGTAGATAAATGACTTTATTTAATACCATATAAATCACTCCTGTTTAAGTAATTGAAAAAAATTCAGATTGTAAACCCTTGGACAATAATGAAAGCCTATGCAAAGCCCTAGTAGTGCAATGGGGACTGCAAGGGGGACAGTTCTTGGTGCAGTAGTGTCAATCTGTTAATGCAATGGGTAATGCAATGGGGACAGTTCTTGGTGCAGTAGTGTCAATCT
>JAAZMA010000306.1 GCA_012799055.1 Tissierellia bacterium | reverse complement strand
TCTAAAATATTTAAATCACATTCTTTAAATTTATCATAATCTCTTCCTGATTTGCTTCCACAATATCCTAAGGCTTTGTTCATTTTATTATCTAATGGAATAGATACAGTGAAGTCCTTGGCATTTTCTAATAACTCGTGGGTATATCTACTTTCCCTTACTAATACTATAAATACAGGTCTACCCCATTCATAGCCAATATTTCCCCAGCCTATGGTCATGGTGTTTACTCTGTTTTCATTGTCTTTAACAGTTAAAAAAGCTCCTCTTTCTTCTAAACTCTTTAAAGCTTCCACTAAATTTAAAGTATAATCCATAATTTTACCTCCTAAAATTTTTTATTCAAAAGTCCCATTTACAATAATTTCTCCTTCTAATACCATAATTTTACCCATGGCAATAACAGTTTCAATCTCCAATGAATTTTTGTCAAGGATTACTATATCTCCATCTCCTCCTTCTTTAATATATCCTTTATTGGATAGTTTTAATACATTAGCAGGATTTGCTGTTATTGGTTTTAAGGCTATTTCCATAGGTATTTTTTCATCTATAATTCCATCCCTTACTTCTCCATAGAGGGATGTAACCTTTCCTATTCCTAAGCCTTTAAAATTCCCCTCATTATCAAATTTTGGTAAACTTCCCTGTCCATCAGAGGAAAATGTAATATTGTTTGGAGACACTCCTTCCTCTAATAAAGTTTTTAATGCTTTACTTGGTTTTGTATTCCAATCTTCTAAATGATTTTTATTGCTACTTGTGGTAAAGTCTACAATTCCACCTTTTTTAGCATATTCAATAGATTTATTAAATAATTTTATATTTCTTCCCATATGAGTTGGCAAGAATTGGGTTATGGGTATTTCTGTAGTCTTTACTATTTCCTCTATAAAATCCAATTGCCTATCTCCATCTCCCATATGAATATTAACTATTCCTGCCTTTCCAGATAAGATTCCACCAACCCTAGCCCCTGCAGCTATTTTCATTATGTCCTCCATAGTTGGCTGACTGGAACGATGATCTGAAAGGGCTACTTCCCCTACTCCTATAATCTTGTCTATTAATATTATATCATCTTGAATACTACCAGTAACTGTTCTTATTGGTACTTGATAGGAACCTGTGTATACATATGTTGTAATACCTTCTTCTTCCAAGCCATTAGCTTTAGCAATAAGATTTGCCATATTTCTTGTGGTACCATCTGTCCCTAGTACTCCTACTACAGTTGTAACCCCTCCAAGGGTAATATCTGTAAGTTGTATTTCTGGTGTACGGGTTTTAAATCCTCCCTCTCCTCCCCCACCACATATATGTACATGGGAATCTATAAAACCAGGTACTACATATTTATCAGTGGCGTCTATAATTTCTATATCTACAAAATCCTTAGGTATAGCTATTTCATCTTTTATGTAGCCAACTTTCCCTCCAAATAATAATATATCCTTTTTTCCTAAATATTCAGGAGCATATATTTCTCCATTTTTTATTAATTTTAAATTATAATCCAAATCCATTCCCTACCTCCTAAAAATTCTATGTAATTATTAATTAGACCATAATATTATTATATCTGATTTTAAGACATAATGTTGATTTTAATATATTTAATCCTATTTATTACATGATGTAGTAAATGTCTAATGTATTCTACTTGACATGAAAAATCTACAGATATATTATAAACTTAGAGTTTCTAAATATTTTGGAGGGATGAAAATGGATAATAAATCAAAGGGAAAAGAACTTCAAGAAACCCTAACTCACAAATGGAAAAATGTGTGGGAGGTAATAGATAATGAGGAAAAAGATAAAATTTTTCAAGTAAGTGAAGAATACAAAGATTTCCTAGACAAGGGAAAAACAGAAAGGGAAGCGGCTGAAGAAATAATAAGATTAGCCTCTAAAAATGGATATATACCAATAGAAGAAGCAATAGAAAAACAAATTAAGCTTACTCCTGGTATGAAAATATATGCAAATAATAAGAATAAAGCTGTAGCTTTATTTGTACTAGGAAAAGAAAAATTGGAAAAAGGAATGCATATTATTGGTTCCCATTTAGATGCCCCAAGACTAGATTTAAAACAATTCCCACTTTATGAGGATTCAGAACTTGCTCTATTAAAAACCCATTATTATGGTGGAATTAAAAAATACCAATGGGTTACACTACCACTGGCTTTACATGGAGTTGTAATAAAAGAAAATGGAGAAAAAATTAATATAGTAATTGGTGAAGATGAAGAAGATCCAGTATTCTTTATTACAGATTTACTCCCCCATTTAGCTAAGGATCAAATGGAGAAAAAAATGGGTGAAGGAATTACAGGTGAAGGCTTAAATATTTTAATTGGAAGCATTCCCTATAATGATGATGAAATAAGTGAAAAAATAAAATTAAATGTACTTAAAATACTTAATGATAAATATGGTATAAAGGAAGAAGACTTTACAACTGCAGAATTTGAAGTGGTTCCTGCAGGAAAATCCAGGGATGTGGGTATTGATAGAAGTATGGTTGGAGGATATGGCCAAGACGATAGAGTTTGTGCCTTTACTTCTCTTAAAGCCATTTTAGATGTGGAAAATCCAAATAAAACTGCTGTTGCCCTATTTGTAGATAAAGAAGAAATAGGTAGTGTAGGTAATACTAGTATGGAATCTAGATTTTTTGAAAATACTGTTTCAGAATTAATTGGTCTTACAGAAGAAAATTATTCAGAACTTATTGTTAAAAGAGCATTGTCTAATTCCTGGGTACTATCAGCAGATACCCTAGGTGCCTTTGACCCTAATTATCCTGAAGTTTTGGATAAACTAAATGCACCCTTCCTAGGGAAAGGGGTTACTATACTTAAATATACTGGTGTAAGGGGAAAAGGTGGCAGTAATGATGCTAATTCTGAATATCTAAGTAAAATTAGAAAAATATTTAATGACAATAATGTAATTTGGCAAATGGGAGAATTAGGAAAAGTTGACCAAGGTGGTGGGGGAACTATCGCCTATATACTTGCCAATTATGGAATGGAAGTAGTAGATTGTGGAGTAGCTCTACTAAGTGTTCATGCACCTTATGAAATTGCAAGTAAGGCAGATGTTTATATGGCATATAAGGGATATAATGCTTTTTATAGGGCATAGATATAAAAGAGGTAAGCCCCTTTGGTTTGCCTCTTTTATAAATATTTTTGACAATTTTTAGGCAGTACTAGATACTTGGGGGGATAAAATGAAAAATGAGAAAAAAGG
>JAAZMA010000274.1 GCA_012799055.1 Tissierellia bacterium | reverse complement strand
TCTCCAGTTACCACATTTTTTACTTTTACTCTTTTGTTTTTTCTATCTATGTCTATTACTTCATTATATACTCTTGCATCTATTCTATATTGATTGTAAAAATCATCTGGCTTCATTAATACTAAATCTTCATGGTCTTCAATTAATCCACTTAAATGGAAAGGAAGTGCACAGTTAGAAAAAGATACATGGGGCCCCCTTTCAAACATTATTATTTCACATTCCTCATCTAGTCTTCTCACTCTAGCTGCTGCAGATGCACCACCTGCTACACCACCAACTACTAATATTCTTTTAGGCTTCTTTACCATTTTAAATTACCTCCTTAGTTTTTAAAATAAAATGAAAATTTAAATTTTTAACATAATTAGTCTT
This sequence comes from Tissierellia bacterium, assembly GCA_012799055.1. GTDB lineage: Bacteria > Bacillota > Clostridia > Tissierellales > Tepidimicrobiaceae > JAAZMA01. Next base: position 5,102 of record JAAZMA010000274.1, on the reverse strand, counting down.
TTTTAAAAGCATATGATATAATATTAAGTAGATTTATACATAATAAATGTTTAATTCCTATTTTAGACATTGCTCAAATTTTCCATTTCATAGGATAAATCACTTTTGTAAATTAAGTCTATTTTATCTCAAAATAAAACCCAAGGTGTGAGAATATGAATTTAGATTATCTTAGGTCTTTTTACATTACTGTACAATGTAATAGTATTTCTAAAGCAGCTAAAGAACTACATCTTACCCAACCAGGGTTAAGTATGCAAATACAAAATTTAGAAGATGAAGTAGGTGCTACCCTATTAATTAGAAGTAATAAAGGTGTAGAACTTACTGAAGAAGGTCGGGTAGTGTTTGAACATGCTGCCACTATGTTGTCCTTAGAAAATAATATTAAAAAATCCTTAAAAAATATAGAAAAGTCAAAAAAAACCCTTTCCATTGTTTCTTGTAAAAGTCTTGGAGAATATGTACTTCCTTGCAGCATCTACACTTTTAAGGAAATTTATACTGATGTAGATGTAAAACTTGAAGTATATAATACCTCCACTGTTATTAAAAAATTATTAGCCCATGATACTAATATTGGTATAATTACTGGCCCTAGTGAGTTAGAAAACATTTCAACTACACCTATTTTAGCCGATAAATTAGTATTAGTTGGGGGCCCAGATACAGAATTTGATAGTATTACTTTAGATGAACTAATGTCCCTTCCTCTTATTTTAAGGGAAGAGGATTCTACCAGTAGATTATTGTTAAATAATTTATTGTACAAGCATTTAATAGATATTGATGATTTAAATATTCTTCTATCTTCTAATTCTCCAGAATCTATTAAATCTTCTGTTTCCTTTGGCCGTGGCTTTGCCTTTCTCCCTGAAATTGTAATTAAACGAGATTTAAGAAGGGGAGATTTAAAGAAAATATCTATTAAGGATTTTGATTCTGCTTTTAACTATCATCTAGCCTATAGAAAAAATTATGAATTTACAAGTTATGAAGCAGTTTTTAAAAAATTTATTACATCTAGTAAAAGATGCTTTTGCTATTGATATACTAAAGGTGGTAATTTAATTACCACCTTTTTTTATTGTTAAGAGTCTTTGACCTTTATTTTAACAGGTGCATCCTCTGGGAATATATTTAAATACAATTTTGAACCTATTACTCCTCCTATTGTCATAGCTACTAAGAAAAACCAGCCTGAAAGTGAGAAGTTTGCAATTCCAGAATACAATGCTCCTGCATTACAACCTCCTGCAACTCTAGCGCCATAGCCCATTAATATACCACCTATGGCGTAGAATATTATATCTTTTAATTTAAAATTGAAGTTAAATTTAAAGTTTCCAGCTAATAGCATAGCAATGGCAGAACCAAAAATTATGCCTATATTTCTAATGGATACAGTATGGTTCATAAGTCCATTGTTTACAGTATCTACAAAACCTTGTAAAGCTTCCGAAGAAAAACTTATTCCAAGTTTTTGGAATAGCCATATACTCCATAGTGTATAGGGACCAGATGCCCCCCAACTGGAACCTGTAGTATTAATTATAAAAACAAATATTAAGGCTGTTAGGACTGCCCCTGTGGTGAAAGACCATCTTTCTACGAAAAATTTGTGATAAGTTTCCTTACTGAAAAATTTATAATTTTCAGCTTTAGGAAGTGGTTTTTGCCATTCTTCGTAAACTTCATCTATATAAGTTTCCTCTTTTTGCCTTTTTTCTTCGTATTTTTTAGTAAATATATAAATTAATAATAATAAGATTAATGATACTAAAACAGCGCCTATATAGCCAAATACATCTGGTAAGTAAACTTGCACCCCTGCTTTTTGGAATACGCTTTCCTTCCACCAAGAACTATGCATAGCACCAATAATTCCCCCAATACCAAAGAATGGTACTACAATCCAAGCTCTAGCTTCTCCTTCTCCCACATCTGTTAAGGTCCCAGAGGCACAGCAGCCACCAAAAATCATACCTATACCAAAAATAATACCTCCTATAATAGTGGCTAAACTAGCAGGTTGAACAAATCCAGAACCAGGAATTACTGCATCCCCTTCCCCTGCTTTAAAGGCTGCAACTGCACCTTTCTGTGCTGCTCCATAATGAATTCCTGCAGTGGCTATTATGGATATTGCAAACATTAATAATAATGCTCTAGTTAATGCTCCATTCCCTGTAAAATATATTTTTCTAACACTTCCTGCAAAACCATATCTAGATCTGGTAAATACATAGCCTAGCATTAAACCTGTGATTAAAAATAAAGGCAATTTAGCATCTCTAGTAAATAAATGATTTGCAAAGACCACCATTAAAATTAAAATCAAAATGCCAAGAAATATTTGATTTTTTTTCATCAATAATCCCCCTTTCAAATTTTTGGCCTTTGATGATTTAAAAAAATCGTTAAAATAATGTCCATTTGATTTAATTTTAACATTTAAGCCTATGTTTGTATAATAAATAACAGTTATACATAATAAGTCTTTATTATGGCATAAAAAAACAGGAGATAATTCTCCTGTTCTATTTCTCCCATTTATAATATCTTAAATCTGGTCCATAAAATTTTAGTGGAATAAATTTTTCCAATACTCTCGAAAATACTCTATCAGTATATATTTCTGAAATTTCCTTTGGTGTTAAATTAGTGGATATAATAGTTTTTTTGCCTCCTAATAATCTAGTATTTACAATATTAAATATTTCAGCATTGGTAAAGGCATTGGATAATTCAGTGCCTAAATCGTCTATAATTAATAAATCACAGTCAAATAATAAATCGTATTCGTAATCTTCAAATCTAGTTCCATCTTTTCCAAATCTTCTTTTTTCTATTATCTCTAGTATTTTAAAGGCTGTTTGATAAATAACTATTTTATTCATATCTAAAAGAGCCTTGGCTATACAATTGGACATAAAGGTTTTTCCTAATCCAGTGCTACCATAAAATAATAGATTCTCACCATTTTTCATATCAAAATTGTTTACAAAATCTACACATATACTAGAGATATTTTTCATATTTTCTCTAGGAGAAAGTTTTTCTCCTTCAAAGGGTTCATCTGGGAAAATATTTATATTAAAAGTATCAAAGTTTTCCCTTTCTAATACATTTTTAATATTGGACATTTCATAGGCCTTGTCTATTAAATTTTGAATCAAACAATTACATTTCTCCCCATTGGGTAAATATCCAGTGTCTTCACATTGACTACATTCATATTTAATATCCATATAGTCAACTGGTATATTGTTTTCAGTAAGTAAATAAGCCTTTTCCATTTGAAGTTTTTCCATTTGTTTTCTTACATCTTCTATATCTCTTTTATAATTATCTGGATTTTCAATTATGGCTTTAGACATACTTAGACCTATTTCAAAGATTTGTTGGTCTATCATCTTAATTTCAGGAACTTTTCTATATACTTTTTCTTTTCTAAGCTTTTGTTGTAAAATTAAATTGTCTCTTTTTCTTTCATAATCCATTAAAATATTCTTTAATACACGATTATACATTATTTACTTTCCCCTTTTGCCTTTGAATAGTATTCCTCTCTTTTCCTTCTTGCAATGGCTTCTAATTCTTCAGCTGACATATTAGATGTCCTTTGTTCAAAATTATGAAATCTAGTTTGTTTTGCTTTAACTGGTCTATTTTTTGGTGTTTTTTGATATTCTTTTCTTTCTGGTGGTGTGTCTTTAATTTTAATATCTTCTAAAGTTTTAATCCCCTTATGGTACCAAGAAGTAAGTATGCCGTCTATATAATTAATACTGGGATTTGAAGTTTTCTTAGAATTTTCACAGCCTTTAAGTACTATTTCCATAGAAAAATTGTATTCTTCAAACCATTTATCTATTACTTTCATTTCTCCTGCACTGGCCATTCTATTACCATAACCTAAATATTTCATTACCTTTTCATATCTATAAAATCTCTCATTACTTTCTTGTAAATGCTCTTGCAATGCCTCTACATTGGTTATACCTTGATCATACCAATTTCTAATAATGCCACCTATATAATTTACATTTCTTTGGCCTTTTTTCTCTACTCCATAAAAGAAGGCTTTTTCAATAATATCTGGATTCATATTATAATTATGTATCCACTCTAAAATCTTCTTTTTTTCATTAGGTACTAGCTGCCTTCTCATAATATAATCTATGGAATTAAACATTTTGTTTATTTCAGGTATTTGATTGGCTCCTATTAAATCTTCCACTGAACAGGTATAGGTTTCGTCTTTAATATTTTCTCTAATGTCTATTGCCTTGTAATTGTTTTTTATATAAAGTTGTTTTAAACTTAAAAATTTAATTTTATAGTCGTGTTTATCTTCTGTATTGTTAGGGATTTTTTCAATTATACCTTTTTCCTCCCAAAAATCCCAGGCATTTAATACATCTATTAAAGGTATATTTAAATGTTTAGCTATGGTATTATTATTTACTTCAATTTTCGAATCTTTGTCGTAGGCATATTTATAGCCTAATAAATAGACTTTTACATAGGTGCCATTGGCCATAGGCATAAAATCGTTAATAAATATATTTTCAATGGGTGTATCACCTAAGTCCATATCTGTAGTTTCCATAATAAAATTCATTGTTTCACCTCAAATTATAATACCAATTGTTTGAAATCTCCTAACATTCTATTGCAAATATAGCCTTTATTGGCCATATTTTTCATTATGTCTATGGCTTTTTTAGGGGCCATACCTTTCCTATAGGGTCTATCTTCTATTAGGGCCTGATATATATCTGCAAAAGCTATTATTTGATCTTCTTTAGTTAGGCTATTTTCATCAAGTCTTTCTGGATAGCCCTTTCCATTTAGTTTTTCATGGTGATTTCCTGCCCATTCTGCAATATCTTCTAAACCTTCTATTTGTTTCAATATTAATTTAGTATAGTATACATGGGATTTCATTGTTAAAAATTCCATGGAATTAAGCTTTTTTGGTTTTTCTAATATTTCTAAGGGTACAATAAACTTACCTATATCGTGTAAATTTGCAGCAATTGTAAGTTTTTCTACCATTATTTCATCATATCCTAAGTATTGGGCAAAACTACTAG
>JAAZMA010000153.1 GCA_012799055.1 Tissierellia bacterium | reverse complement strand
GTCCCCGGTGCATCGTCTCCGGTGCATCCCTAGTGCATCTTTGTACATTGAAATTAGATTAGCATAAAGTCTATGGTTCTTCTAATTAAATCTGCATTCATTACTTTTATTTTTACATTATCTCCTAGTCTATATATTTTATTAGTATGTTCTCCTATAATATAATAGTTCTCCTCATCAAAATGATAATAATCATCTATCATATTACTAAAATGTACTAAACCTTCTATGGTATTGTCTAATTGAACAAACATTCCAAAATGAGTTAAGGAGGAGATTATTCCCTCATATTCTTCTCCAATTCTTTTAGACATATATTCTGCCTTTTTTAAATCTTCTACTTCTCTCTCTGCTTCCTCTGCTGTTCTCTCTGTTGTGGAAGTGTGGTCTGCTACTTTTGGCAAATATATATGCAATCTTTCCTGCTCCATAGGGTTTAGTTTCCCATTAATATAAGCCTTTATTATTCTATGAATTTGAAGGTCTGGATATCTTCTAATAGGCGCTGTAAAATGGCAATAGTATTTAGAAGCTAATCCAAAGTGTATTTCATTTTCTTCACTATATCTAGCTTTTTTTAAAGATCTCAATAGTAAAGTGTTAATTAAAACTTCTTCTTTTTTCCCCTTTACTTCATGGGTTAATAATTGTAATTCCTTTGGGTGAATCTCTTGGCTTCCTTTAATATTGTAACCAAAATTATGAATAAATTTATTAAATTCTTCTATTCTTTCCATATCTGGTTCTTCGTGAATTCTGTATAAAAAAGGTAAATCTCCCCAATACATTTCCTCAGCAATGGTCTCATTAGTAACTAGCATAAATTCTTCAATAATTTTATCTGCAATTCTTCTATCTTCTTTCTGAATTTCAATGGGGGTGCCTTCCTCATCTAGTATGATTCTTGTTTCTGGAAATTCAAAATCTATACTTCCTCTTCTTTCTCTTTTTTTATAAAGTATATTAGATAATTCTTCCATTAGTTTTAATTCCTCTAATTGCCCTTCTAGCTTTCCTGCTGCTTTTTTATCCCCATTTTCTAAAAAATCAGAAACATCATCATATACAAGTCTGGCCTTACTATTTATTACTCCTTCTACGATTTTATGGTCTACTACTTCTCCATTTTTATCTATTTCCATAAATACTGATAAAGTTAATCTATCTTCATTTGGATTTAAACTACATATTCCATTGGATAATTCTTTAGGTAACATGGGGATTACCCTATCAATTAAATATACAGAATTCCCTCTTTTATAGGCTTCCTTGTCTAAGGCTGTTCTTTCCCTTACATAGTGACTAACATCTGCAATATGGACTCCTAAATAATAATTTCCATTCTCTAAAATTTCTATGGATACAGCATCATCTAAGTCCTTTGCATCTGGTCCATCTATGGTAAAAGTGTTTAAATTTCTTAAATCTGTTCTCTTTTCAATTTCTTCTTTAAATACTTCCTGTTCTATAGTCTCTGCCTCGTTGAGGACTTTTCTTGGAAATTCTTCTGGTAATTTATATTGTTTTATTATGGATAAAATATCTGTACCTTTTTCACCTACAAATCCTAGTATTTCAATTATTTTACCTTCTGGATTCCGCCTTTTTTCAGGCCACTGAGTTATTTTCACTACTACTTTTTGATTGGTCTTAGCACCATTTATTTCTGCCTTGGGAATAAAAATATCATATCCAATTTTAATATTGTCTGGAATTACAAAACCAAAGTTTTTATTACTTTCAAAGGTACCTACTACTGTTTCATTAGCTCTTTCAATTATTCTAATTACTTCCCCTTCATCTCTTCGTCCAGATAAACCTCTTGTTTTTAGTCTAACCACTACTTTATCTCCATGGAAAGCCCCATTCATATCCTCACTAGGTATATATATATCTTCCTTTGTCTTATCATCAGGTACTAAAAATCCAAATCCCTTTTCATTTCCGTCAATTGTCCCTACTACTAAATTCATTTTATCCACTAAACCATAAAGATTATTTCTTGTTTTAATTATAACCCCCTCTTTTTCCATATCTTTTAATACTTTATAAAAGACCTTAATTTCTTTCCCCTTTAATCCAAATTCCAGTGCTAATTCTTCCTTTGACATAGGTTTATATACTTTTTCTTCCATAAAGTTTACTATATTCTCTCTTAATCCCATATTTTCTCTCCT
>JAAZMA010000163.1 GCA_012799055.1 Tissierellia bacterium | reverse complement strand
TAATTGTTTTGCTTGTTTATCTCTGCTATCTTCTAATTCCATAAAATTTAATAATTCTTCGATTTTAGTTTTGTATTCTTTTTTTCTTATCTTAAATAATTTTGCTGCAAATACTAAATTTTCATAAACAGTCAATTCCTTGTCAAGATTTGTATGCTGAGGAACTATACCTATTCTTTTTTTTATTTGATTATTGTTTCTACTTACCTTTCCTCCATCTATAAAGATTTCTCCTTTAGTAGGCTTTAATATTCCAACTAGCATTTTAATTAATGTAGTTTTCCCTGCTCCATTTGGACCTAAAAGACCAATAAAACTACCTTTGTCTATAGTCAAATTAACATTATCAACTGCTATAAAATCTCCAAACTTTTTAGTTACATTAACAATATCTATCAAATTATCACCTATCCTTTTACTATTTTTATAACTCTTTTTTAATTTAATAAAATAAATAAATCCCTAACCTTCAAAGTTAGAGATTTATATACATATTAAGATAATTATGCATTAAAATAATAAGTCTCCCCTTCCCACCGAAGGCACTTAAAGTAAACTATTAGGCAGGTCTCCTGACTTGTGGATCATCCTACTCTCAACACCTTCCCAATAAATATCAGTGGTATTTGGTTGATTTCGTACCCACTTACAGTAGCGGGGGCTGTATCGGATTTTCACCAATTTCCCTTTTAATTAGAAAAACCTAATATTTCTAGTATTCAATTTTTTTCATTATAATAGTAACATAAGCTTAATTTTTATGCAAGAAAGTTTTGAAAACGATAATGTCAAGTATCTAGAGAAGTCAAACATATGTGACACAGACCTCAGAAAAATCTTCTCTGAACAATGTATTCATTTGAAACATATTTCACATCTATTTGCACTTACTCTCCAGGATAAGTAGCAGGATTTTTGCGATATTTAGATTTAGGATAACTTTTTTGTTTTTTATGGTAAATAACATTATATCAGAGACCTTTCCTTTTCTATACTCCTTGTCACAAATATATTATCTTATATCATACTGTGCCTTAAGAAACTTATTTATTTTTTCTTGGAAGTATTTTTTTGAAATATCTACCCCACTATTTTTTAATAATTGCCTAAGTCTTTCTATGTTTTTCTCATAATTTTCATCCATAAACTGATAAGAGTTAAATTCATCTATAAATATTATTGTTTCCTTATCCTTTTTTACTATATTTCCTAGAGTAATATTAATAGTAGATTGGATTTCATCTACTATGTCATTAAAATGAAAACCTTCTAACTTATCAATTTTGTATCTATTTAGGTAAGCCTCTAGTTCCTCATATTCTTCCATGATTTTAACCTGGTCAGGGAGAAGCCATTCATTACAGTATCTTTTAATATCCTTCCCTGTATTGTCCTTTTGAAATATATTAACTATATTTGAGTCTGTGTACATTAGATTTAAAAAATCTAAGGCTTCCTCTTGATATTTAGAATTTTTACTGATGCCATTCTCTAATTGCATATAATTTCTAATTTGATAGGGGTAGCTATAGGTTACAAAAAATCCTTCCTTTTCTTCATACTTAACCTTATAGATATTTGGGTCTATTTTTTCTATAACTTCTGTATCTAACAAAAAAGCAGATACAACGCTTGGATTAATACTCTGATCCATCTTTTGTAGGTTAAAAGGATCTACTAGAAGCTTGTTTTCTCTAAGGGTTTTAATGCCCTTAGCTAGTTTCTTGTATTCTTGGGTGTCAAATACATATTGAACCTGTCCAGATTTAGGGTCTGCTACAAGTAGATCTAGATATATAGAGTATCCCTCGATAAAGGAGCTATAATCGTGCATCAACATTATTGGTGAGGAATTAAAGTTCTCCTTATACTTAATAAGTAGTTCCATATTGTCCCATGGGTTAGGTTTTAATTCTTTTGCCTCCTTATCTTTTACAATATCACTAAACCAAACAAAACCTATAGGTCCCTTAAAACTATAGTTTCCAAAACCAAAACACTTGCCATCAATTAGGGTGGATTTATCAATGGAGTAGGAAGGGTCTATCTCCATAATATAATTATTTTCAATAAGCTGACTTATAGCAAGTTCATCCTCCCTATACCCTAACATATCATCACCCTGAGATAACAAATTCATATATTCGATAATAGCCTTGTTTTTCACCCCAAAGTTTATAATATCAAGCTGACCATTTGCAATCTCCTTTTCCAAAAATTCATAATAATTTTTCCCAATTTTTATCCTACTGTTTGACTTATAAGGTACAAAAACTATATTATAATCCTTGCCTAGTGAATTTAGATAATTATTCACCCCCTTAAGAGATAAGTTGACATCTTCTGATTGAATTCCCCATTTGAGAATTTTCTTACCAGCTTCTTCTACTGATCCTCCTTCTATTTTGGCTACAACTTCTTTTCTGTCCCGCTCTATTTTCTCTTCAATTTCCACACCAAATCTATGGCAACCTGTCAGTAGAAAAATTGTTAGGCTTAAGATTATTAGTATAGTTCTTTTCACACAATATCACCTTCCCCTGTCCTCTCTGTGGAAAGTTCCTCTGCAAATATAGCCCTATATCTCTCTTCTGCACCAATTTTTCTCTTATTTATTTCTTTAAACTCAATCCCATTGGATGTCAAGTAGGCTATAAAATTTTGAATATCTGTAGTTTCTGTCCTGTATATTAGTTTATCTTTTTTAAGAGTAACATTTTTCTCCTTACTCAATATGGTCTTAGCCTTGCCCAATGACTTTTTATCCAAAAGAAATTCATAATCTATAGCTTTATATACTGAAATATCCTCATTAATGATTTTTCCCTTACTTAAAAATAAAATATCTGAAGTAATATAATCTACCTCTGTCAACGTATGGCTTGATAATAATATTGCTGTACCTTCCTCTGCAAGTTCTTGTAAAAGCCCTCTTGTTTTTATAATAGCCGTTGGGTCTAACCCATTAAGGGGCTCGTCTAAAATCATCAGCTTAGGCTTGTTCATTATAACCATGGCTAATAAAAGATGTTGCTTCATTCCCAGGGAGTAGGTACTTACTTTTTTCTTTACATAATTAGTAATCCCGGTTTTTTGGCATACCTCATCTATTCTAGAGGAAGGAAGCCCCTGAGCATAAGCAATAAATTCAAGATGGTCTAAGCCAGTAAGGTAGCCATACAGTACACTGCTGTCCTTTAAAAAAGAGACTTTCTTGAAAATTTTAGGATCCTTGTGATCCATACCCTGGATTAAAATTTCCCCAGAGTCCTTTTTCAACAAATTAACAATAATTGAAAAAAGTGTAGTCTTCCCTGACCCATTTGGTCCTATTAATGCCTTAATACCAGGTTTTTCAAAATTCAAGTTTATCCCTTTTAAAACTTGATTATTACCATAGGATTTCCTTACATTATTTATTTTTAAAATACTCACCCTCATCACTCCTAAAATTAAACTTCCCTTTTCTCAACAATATCCATACCCAAAGCAGTTAATACCATAATCCATAGGCTTAATACAGCTGCTCCCATAAACATGGTTAGTTTGTTGCTATTGTAAATAATTTTTATAGCTCCATCTGCTACGGCACCTACATTCATGTAGGTGAAGGGCAAAATAATTTTAATGAAATCTATATTGCTTCCTTTAACTATTAGGTTGCCAATAAAGCATATTATTACAGTTGCAAAAATTACTTGATTTTTCTTTTTCAATCCTAAGGATAAAAAGGCAGCCAAGGAAGCTAAAAAACCTATTGAAAATAATGACATAATCATAAGTCTTAAAATATAACTAGATAAATTAATAAAGTGATAGGTGTTTTCAAAAGTTTCACCTGGTTTGTATATATTGTCAGCTATATAATCATAGTGTAAAATAGGATAATTCCATTGTCCCAAACCTTCACTTATCCAGCCAAATATGATAACGGCTATATAAAATAGTAGAAGGTAGATTGCTGAATACAAAAATGATGATAGGATTTTTGTATAGTGATATTCCCTCCTATTAATTGGTTCAGTATATAGAAAAACTAGCTGATTACCCACTTCTGTGTCATAAGCATAGCCACCACAAAAAAACATTAAAATAAAACCAAAGATAATATAGCTTAAATAGTATTCCTTGTTCATTCTGTATATAGAGTATAGGCCTGAGTGAGTCAAGGGTTGATAATGTTTTTTAAGTAATCTGCCTCTATAGTTATCTATATACTCATCATAGGCAGTATCTTGTCTTTCTGTTTGAAGGATTGGTACAATCTTTCTATCCCTAAGTTCTTTAATACGTTCAACAGATGTTATAAAAGCAAATTCACTTATTTCACCAGTTTCACCCTTATAAATCCTCATCCCCCCATCAATATCCTTATCAAATTTAGTATAGACCGTCTTTAAAAGTTCATTGTAAAATTTTTCTGAATCCTTCTTATCGTAATAGTCATAAATCCTACCATATAAGGAATGAAAGTGTTCAGCCCTTGCAAGGTTATCCCTATAATGCTTTATCTGCTCCTTTACTTGCTTTCGAGTAGCAGGGGCAATACTAGGATTAGCTGCTAATTCCTCTAAATAGTTTATTTCCTCTATATAAAAGTCCACTACTTTTTTTCTAAAAGCAACTTCCCCTTCATGTCCTGTTTTGGTAGAAATCATTCTAATATCATCAACTATCACTATAGAAAAGATTATAACCAATAGTATAAGGGAGGATAGAAGTATAGATAAGGTCGAATTGGATTCTTTTATTTTTTTCAGTTCAAACTGTATTAAACTTGATATCTTTTTACCCTGTCCAGTGCTTTTTTCATTTTTGATTTTAACGTATGGTCTTTTTTCCAACATAAAAGTTAGAACTAAAAATAAGCCTACTGGTAATAGGATATATAAATATGGTATATAGCCTATGGCATCTACTTTTGTATATACTGTTTCATTTACTGAAAAAGACGGAGGTAAGTACTTACCTAATAACATTTGTGAATAATTCAGTAAGTAAAAAGGATTCCAAATATATTCCATATAGCCAGAATAGGTAATCATATAGCCCATTAGCATGAGGGCAGCCACAAGTAAAATAGTTTTTATTGAAGACTTAGTTAGGTTTCCAATAAATAGTATGATGGAGTATATAAATAGATTAAGTACTAAAAAACATAAGATACATATTGCAAAGTATTCCCAAGTTTTTAAATACATCATATCAGTGTCAGTGGTTAAAATTCTAGATATACTATTTAATCCAGTTAAAGGATAATTTTTCAATACACAAAACATAAGAGTAAAAAATATAATACCTAGTACGTATAATAAGGACATGGAAATAAAAGACAAGAATTTGGATAATATTACTTTCCACCTCCTATGGGGTTGAGTATATAGTGTAACAATGGTGCCTTCCTCAATTTCACTTGGTAAAGAATTAAGGCTAAAAAAGGCCAATACTAATATGCTCATTATGCTGAACAAATTATCAGCCCCAAATCTTAAAAAACGTCCTAGATTTTTCCCATATTTTAAATCCCCATCACATTTTGGGTTTTCTAGAATCAAGGCAAGTTTGTTTAAATTCCAATAAATAGCGTCTTTCTGTCCATCAGTCAGGTCAACTTTATATTCTTTTACTAGATGATCAAAATATAATAAAGCCTCATAGGATTTTAAGGAAACCATGTCCTGTTCTTCATCTCCATTGTTGTAGGATTCACCTAATTTAGCTATAGATAACCTTCTTTCCTCTATAAGTTCCCTTAGAATATGGATTTTCCCCTCAAGTAAGGTAGCCTTTTCCTCATTATCATTTATGTTTAATTCCTTTACTTTCTCTTCAAGTTTAAAAACCATAAAATTATATGGATTTTCTTCAGTCTCTATTTCATCAATAGTATAAGTATCCGAAGAAACTATATGTATATTGTAATAAGCCATTATAATCGCAAAGAGTATTATGAAAATTAAAATTTTTCTTTTGAACAACTTTTTTAGTTCAAAAAAAAACATATCTTTTCCCCCCATAAACTTACTCAGGCTCAAACTCGAGTAAAAAGGATAATAGGATAGTGCTAATTTTTTTGATTATTTAACAGTCATAATAAAATTTGGAACTACTGATGGGTCATATGGAATATAGCCTCCATACCTCACCAAAGCCTTTCCAGGCTCATACTGGGTGTAACTTATCTTGGGAATTGAGCCACGATAGAGAACACCATTTCTCCACTCTTGCACAACTATAAAATCTGGTGCCTGCTCATAACTTGGATAATACAGTGATCTCTCTACATAAATTTGGGTAAAAAATCTTAATAACGATTGTTCTTCTGCTTTAGCTAGGACTGGGATAGATATTTGAAGTAATATTGTTATAATTAAAAGAAACATAAATTTCTTTTTCACAATGCTCTCTCCTTTCTAATAATATATTTAATCACTCAGTAATATCACTGTCCACTAAATTTTTATCATAAAATAATTTACCAAAATAAAATGCTTTCTTCCTTCCAAAATCAATTTCTTTTCCTAGTTCCAAGTCCATAGTCCCCT
>JAAZMA010000282.1 GCA_012799055.1 Tissierellia bacterium | reverse complement strand
TTATAGTAGGTGGAATATGTAGGGCAGGTAAAGAAATTAAAGCTAAAACTATTGGTTCATCTATGGCTACTTCTACCATATTAGAAGTAGGAACTGACCCATATGCACTTGAAAGAAAAGAAAAATTGAAACAAGAATTAGAAATAGCCGAAGAAAATCTAGATAAAATTACAAAATCATTAAATTTATTAGAAAATCTAAAAAAAGCCAATAGATTAGATGGTGAAAAGACTCAGATGTATTTAAGATTACTAAAGACAAGGAATATGTTATTAGAAAAATTAAGAGACAATAAAAAGGAATATGAAGAATTAGATAAAATTATTGCAAATTTATCAAGGGGAATAGTAAAAGTTTCAGAAACTATATATCCTGGTGTAAAAATCATTATAGGAAATAGTAATTATTTTGTTAGAGATGAAATGAAAAGATGTACTTTTTATAGGGAAGAAGGAGAAATAAAAATAGGTCCTTATTAGGGGTGATAAAATGTCTATTAGACCTGTTGACTATACTAGTTTAATTTCTAAAACTCAAGAATTATCTAAAATAAGACAAGTAGAAAATGATAAATTTAGAAATCAAACTGATATAGGAATTACACAACAACAAAAACAAATAGACAAAAATTTCAAAACCGTTAGAGATATAAATAAAACTGAAAACCTTACTATAGATGCTAATAAAGAAAAGGAAAAAAAGAGGCAAAAGAATAAAAAAAAGAATGGAGAAAACAAAAAGAAAGATGAAAAAGAAATAGATGATATATTAGGGGGAAATATTGATATAAGAATTTAATTGAGGTGTAATATGTTAGGAATAGTATTAAACATTATTGGATTAATATTTGTTATTATATCCTTTATTTTTATAAAAACAATATCTAAGAATGAAATGAATATTTATGAAGAAATACTTATAATTGAGGATAATATTAAAAATTATTCTTTAGCCATAGAAAATATTTTAAATAATTTTGACGAATTACTAGAATTAAGTTTAGGAAAACTTGATTCTATAGATGAGCAAAAAAAACATAAGGACAATACTAAAGATTTTGAAGAAAAACCTATTGAAAAAACCAATCCATACAATAGCAAGAAAAAAATAATATTTAAAGAGACAAGTGAAGAAACTGATTCCATTGAAAATTCTTATGGAAAAATCATAGAATTAAAAAAAATTGGTTTAACTAATGAAGAAATTGCCAAAAAATTAAATATAGGCATAAGGGAAGTAGAAGTTTTTTTAAAAATGTGGAATAACAGATAAATTCTAGATTGATTTTAGCTTTACTATATGTTATACTACTAGAGTGATTACACACATTTCTAGATATTTAAGACTGTGCCTATATGATTATAGGTCCCTTAAATAAATGATAGAAATGGCGGAATAAAACATGGAGGTGTATTAAATTATGTCAGTAATTACAATGAAGGATTTGTTAGAAGCTGGTGTTCATTTTGGACATCAAACTAGAAGATGGAATCCTAAAATGGCGGAATATATATTCACAGAAAGAAATGGAATATATATTATTGATTTACAAAAAACTGTTCAAAAAGTTGAAGAAGCTTATAATTTTGCTAAAGAAATTGCAGCTGAAGATGGAGAAATCCTATTTGTAGGAACAAAAAAACAAGCTCAAGAGGCCATAGAAGCTGAAGCTAAAAGATGTGGAATGCATTATGTGAACCAAAGATGGCTTGGAGGAATGTTGACCAATTATAAAACCATTAGACAAAGAATTGATAGGCTTCATGAGTTAGGGAAAATGGAAGAAGATGGCGTATTCGAGCTTCTACCTAAAAAAGAGGTTATACAGCTTAATAATGAAAGGGATAGACTTGAAAAATTCCTAGGTGGAATTAAAAATATGAATAGACTTCCCGATGCATTATATGTAGTAGACCCAAGAAAAGAAAGAATAGCTGTAAATGAAGCTAGAATACTTGGAATACCTGTTATAGCTATAGTTGATACTAATTGTGATCCAGATGAAATAGATTATGTTATACCAGGAAATGATGACGCTATTAGAGCGGTTAAATTATTAACAGAAACCATGGCAAATGCTGTTTTAGAAGGAAAGCAAGGAGAACAAATAGAAGATTTTGAAGAATAGGAGAAGGGTAAGGGCTAAATAGGTATGAAATCACTAGCTCTTACCATTTTTAACAATAATAGGAGGGATAGAATGAATATAAAAGCTGCACAAGTTAAAGAGCTAAGAGAGAGAACAGGGGCAGGGATGTTAGATTGTAAAAATGCATTGGTAGAAACTAATGGAGATATTGACAAGGCCATTGATTTACTTAGGGAAAAAGGTCTTTCACAAGCAGCAAAAAAATCCAGTAGAATAGCTGCAGAAGGATTAGTAGATTCTTATATACATGGTGGAAGAATAGGTGTATTAATAGAAGTAAATACAGAGACAGATTTTGTTGCTAAAAATGCTGAGTTTAAAGAATTTGTAAGAGATTTAGCTATGCAAGTTGCAGCATCAAGCCCTAAATATATAAGTATAGAAGATGTGCCAGAAGAAGAGGTAAATAAAGAAAAAGAAATTCTTATTCATCAAGTTGTTAATGAAGGAAAACCAGAACATGTGGCAGGAAAAATTGTAGAAGGTAGACTTGGTAAATTTTATGAGCAAATATGTTTATTAGAGCAACCTTTTATAAAAGATCCCGCTATAAAAGTTAAAGATTTATTAAATGAAAAAATTTCAAAAATTGGTGAAAATATAGTAATTAGAAGATTTGTAAGATATGAAGTAGGAGAAGGCTTAGAAAAAAGAGAAGAGGATTTTGCAGAAGAGGTTGCAAAACAAATGAAAATGTAATTAAATGGAGAACACTTGTTGTTCTCCATTTAAATAGAAATAGGGGAGGAGCGACAAAATGGAGCCAATATTTAAAAGAGTAGTATTAAAATTAAGTGGCGAAGCCTTAGCAGGAAATAAGGGACATGGTATAGATGAAAAAACTGTAAATAGAATAGCTGAAGAAATAAAAGACTTACATAATCTAGGTGTGGAAGTAGCAATTGTTGTTGGAGGAGGAAATTTTTGGAGAGGCAGAAGCACTACAAAAATGGATAGAACAACTTCTGATTATATGGGTATGTTAGGTACTGTAATAAACTCCTTGGCATTACAAGATGCATTGGAAAACATTGGTGTAATTACTAGAGTTCAATCTGCCATTGAAATGAGACAAATTGCCGAGCCATATATTAGGCGAAGAGCTATTAGACATTTAGAAAAAGGAAGGATTGTAATATTTGCAGCAGGCTCTGGTAACCCATATTTTTCTACTGATACAGCAGCAGCTTTAAGAGCTGCTGAAATAGAAGCAGAAGTAATATTATTAGCTAAAAAAGGTGTAGATGGTGTATATGATTCTGATCCATGTATTAACTCATCTGCCAAAAAATTTGATTCCTTAAAATATATTGATATATTAAATATGGGTTTAGGTATTATGGATTCTACAGCAACTTCCCTATGTATGGATAATAAAATACCTTTAATAATTTTTGGTATTGATAATCCAGGTAATATTATAGATGTGGTTCTAGGAAAGAAAATTGGAACTCATGTAAAGGAGGAGTAATAATGTATTTAGACATTCATAAAGAAGCTGAAGTAAAAATGAAAAAATCAATTAATATTTACAAAGAAGAGCTTCAAGGAATAAGGGCAGGAAGGGCAAATCCCTCACTATTAGACAAAATTTCAATAGATTATTATGGCACTAATACTCCACTAAAACAAGTAGCAAGTATTTCAGCTCCCGAACCAAGATTATTAGTAATTCAGCCATGGGATGCTAATTTAATTCCAGTAATTGAAAAGGAAATATTGAAATCTGATTTAGGATTAAATCCTTCCAATGATGGAAAACTAATAAGATTACCTATTCCCATGTTAACAGAAGAAAGGAGAAAAGAATTAGTAAAGATAGTAGGAAAATCTCAAGAAAATGCTAAAGTAGCTATTAGAAACACTAGAAGAGAGGCTAATGATATAATTAAAAAAATGGAGAAAAACAAAGAATTATCAGAGGACGAAAGAAAATTAGCAGAAGAAGAAATACAAAAAATTACTGATAAATATATAGAAGAAATTGACTTAATTACAAAGCAAAAAGAAGAAGAATTAATGGAAATTTAAAAATTCCCCTTCTTATTAGGAAGGGGTTTTTGTTGATGGAGGTAACATTATGGGAAGTTTGCAAAGTATTGAATTAAAAAATAAAATCGATTACAATAATATCCCAGAACATGTAGCCATTATTATGGATGGTAATGGTAGATGGGCAAAAAAAAGATTTCTACCAAGAACAGCAGGCCATAATGAAGGTTTGAAAAGAGTAACTGAAATAGTAGAGGTTGCAACAAAAATAGGTATAAAATACTTATCATTATACGCTTTTTCTACAGAGAATTGGAAAAGGCCTCAGGAGGAAATTGACAATCTTATGAAACTTTTAGTCCATTACATAAGGACTGAATTAAATAAAATTCATAAAAATAATATTAAGATACAAACTATGGGCGACATATCAAAACTACCCAAAACCCCCAGAGAAGAAGTTGAAAGGGCAATTAAAACTACAGAAAACAATACAAAAATGATTTTAAATATAGGTTTAAATTATGGTGGCAGAGATGAAATTATACAAGGAGTAAAAAATATTTTAAAAGATATTAATATGGGTAATATAAAAGAAGAAGATATTAATGAGGATTTATTTTTAAATTATCTATATACTAAAGGAATACCAGATCCTGATCTATTAATTAGGCCAAGTGGGGAATTAAGATTATCTAATTTTATGTTATATCAAATAGCTTATACAGAATTTTGGTTTTCAGATATATTGTGGCCAGATTTTAAAGAAGAAGATTTCTATAGGGCTATTATTGATTATCAAAAACGTGATAGAAGATTTGGGGGAATTTAAGTGAGTGAACTTATTAAAAGAGCTATTACCGGTTTGATTTTAGTACTATTAACCATTATTTTAACATTAAAAGGAGGGAAATTATTATCCTTTTTTGTCTTTTTAATTTCTGTAATTGGATTAAGGGAATTTTATAATGCTATAGATAATATTTACTCGTCCATTAGACCAATAGGATATATAACTTGCGTATTGTTTTTTTTAAACTCATTAAACTATCAAATAATTAGTTTAAATTTTATTATGGCTTTTACTATTATTTCTTTATTAATTATCTTTGTTTTAAGAGAAAATGCTAATTTGTCAGATATTAGTATTACAATTTTAAGTGTTTTTTACATACCTTTTTTATTTCAACATATTATATATTTAGATGGAAATATCTATATTTGGATTATTTTTATTACTGCTTGGGGCACAGATACTTTTGCATATCTAGCTGGAAATTTATTTGGTAAGAATAAACTTTGCCCAGACTTAAGTCCTAATAAAACTGTAGAGGGCTCTATTGGTGGAATTTTAGGCTCTGTATTATTAACTATTATATTTTCAAAATATTTAAATCTATTTCCTTTATGGAAATTAATAATACTATCTGCTGTAGGAGCCATATTAGCACAATTGGGAGATTTAACAGCTTCTAAAATTAAGAGAATAGCTAATATTAAGGATTATGGATTTATTATACCTGGTCATGGTGGAATATTAGATAGATTTGATAGCATATTGTTTACAGCTCCTTTTGTATATTGTTTTGTGAAATTTTTTATATTGTAAATAGGTGGTGATTCGATTGTTAACAGCAATTGCTGCAATATTTGTTTTTTTAATGGTGATATTATTTCATGAGTTTGGTCATTTTATTGTAGCGAAAAAAGTAGGTATTAAAGTAAATGAATTTTCCATAGGTATGGGACCTAAAATATTTCAAAAAGAAAAAGGAGAAACTAAATATACTATAAGATTATTACCTATTGGTGGATATGTTAGTATGGAAGGAGAGGATGAATCTTCAGAAGATCCTAGATCTTTCAACAATGTATCAGCTTTATCTAGAATTGCAGTTGTAGCTGCTGGAGCAATTATGAATTTTGTATTAGCTATTTTAGTTTTTTCTATAGTTACTTTTAATATTGGAATGTATACCACAACAGTTTCAGAAACCATAAAAAACTCCCCAGCAGAACAAGTAGGAATTCAAGCAGGAGACACTATTATAGGAATAAATAACAAAGAGATAAAAAACTGGGATGCTATGGTTGATGAAATAAATAAGGCTAAAGTTAATGAAGAAATGATAGTGAGTGTAATTAGAAATGGTGAAAAAATTAATTACACTTTAATGCCTGATATAACTGACGAAAATATTGTTATTATTGGTATTAAGCCTGTTGTAGAGAAATCCCTTTTAGCTTCTATAAAAGGAGGTTTTCAAAAAACTGGCTTTATACTCAAATTGATGTTTGATTTTATAAAAATGCTTTTTAGAGGGCAAGTTGGTGCTAAAAATCTATCTGGTCCTGTGGGAGTTATTTATACTATTGGAGAAGTAGCCAAATATGGTTTAATTAATATACTTTATTTAATAGGTTTAATATCTGTAAATCTTGGTTTTTTCAATTTACTACCTATACCAGCATTGGATGGTAGTAGAATTATATTTTTGTTTATAGAAATTTTAAGGGGAAAACCAATTGATCCTGAAAAAGAAGGTTTCATTCATTTTATGGGATTTGTATTGTTAATAGGGCTTATGATAGTGGTAACATATTCAGATATTATAAGATTTAATTTGTTTAGAAGGTGATATGGTGAAAAGAAAAGAGACAAAAAAAATAATGGTGGGAAATGTACCAGTAGGTGGAGATAGTAATATTACAGTTCAATCTATGACCAATACCGTAACTAAAGATGTGAAAAACACAGTATCTCAAATTAAAAAATTAGAAGAGGCAGGTTGCCATATTATACGATCTGCTATTACAGATTTGGAAGATGCTAAAGCTATAACAGAGATTAAAAGCCAAATTAATCTACCTATTGTAGCAGATATACAATATGATTACAAATTAGCCATTGCAGCTGTTGAAAATGGCTGCGATTGCCTTAGGATTAATCCAGGTAATATAGGTTCAGAAATAAAAGTTAAGGAAATAGTAAATGTATGTAAGGAAAGAAAAGTACCTATTAGAATAGGCACTAATTCTGGTTCAATTAAAAAAGAATTTTTAGATAAATATAATGGAGTAAATGAAAAATCTCTTGTTTACAGTACTTTAGAACAAATTAGGCTTTTGGAAAGTATGGGTTTTAATAATATGAAATTATCCCTAAAAGCCAGTTCTGTTCCTTTAACTATAAAATCCTATGAAATGATTTCAAAATTAGTAGATTATCCCCTCCATTTAGGAATAACTGAATCAGGCCCTATTTGGAGGGGTACTATTAAATCAGCAGTTGGAATAGGTACTCTTCTTTCCATGGGAATTGGAGATACAATTAGAATATCATTAACAGGTGATCCAATAGAAGAGGTAAAAGTAGGAAGAGAAATATTAAAATCTTTAAATCTTTTAAATGAAGGTATAGAAATTATTTCTTGTCCAACTTGTGGTCGAACTAAAATAGATTTGATAAAATTAGTTGAAGAAGTAGAAGAAAAATTAGAAGATATTAAAAAACCAATAAAAGTAGCAATTATGGGTTGCCCAGTAAATGGTCCAGGAGAAGCTAGAGAGGCAGATGTTGGTATTGCAGGTGGTAAGGGAGAGGGTTTAATATTTAAAAAAGGTAAAGTGATTAAAAAAGTAAAAGAGGAATTTTTAATTGATGAATTAATGAAAGAAATTGAAAAGTTTTAATAAACTTTTTATTTACAAAAGAGTATAAGGGGGTATATTGGAAAGTGAAAAAGAGTAGCATAAAATTATCCCAAATTATGAAGAAAAACAATATGAAAATCAATGAAAATATAGATTCCTTGTACTTGGACAATGTTAAAATGTATCTTGAACCTAAGGTCATTGAAATTATATTGTCTTCAAATACAATAATTGGAGATAAAGAAATTGAAAATTTAAGAAAACTTTTTCAAGATAAATTCAAAGATCTAAATGTAATTGTAAAAATAAGATACACAGAATATAGTTCTTTAGAGGATATTTGGGAGAAGTATTGGCTTAATATTATGTATTTAATTGAAAAAGAAATACCCTCTAGTAATTCATGGATAAAAGAATTAGAACATCATTTTGAAGATAATTTGTTAACATTGTTTCCTACAAATAATATTATTAAATTTGCTCTAGAAAACAATGATATAATTTCTAAAATTCAAAATAAAATTAATGATGAATTTAACATATCTATTATTGTAAATATAGAGGATTCTAAAGTTGTGGACAATGGTGATGAAATATTAGAACAAAGTTTAATAGAAGAAAAGCAAATTTCCATGGAAACAATAAACAGTGTAGATGAGAATTTAGAAACGAAAAAAAACAATAAAAAGAAATCTAATAAAGACTATATATTTGGAAGAAAAATTTCTCAAGAATCTATGACAATTAAAGATATTAATATTAATACAGGAGAGGCAATAATTGAAGGTGAAATTTTTCAACTTGAAACTAGAGACATAAAAGGCAATAGAAAACTTATTACTTTTAACATGACAGATACTACAGACTCTATGACAATTAAAGTTTTTCTACGGGAAGGACAATTTGAGGAATTTGAAGTTAATGTAGTAGAAGGCGCATATGTGAAAGTACTAGGTGATATTATATATGATAATTATTCAAATCATCTAGTTTTAATGCTTAAGGCTTTAAATATATTGGACAAAAAAGAAAGAGTGGATACATATGAAGATAAAAGAATAGAATTACATCTTCATACCCAGATGAGTAGTTTAGATGGAATAAGTAGCTTTAAAGAATATGTAAAAAGGGCAAATAAGTGGGGACATAAAGCTATTGCAATTACGGATCATGGTGTTGTACAAGGTTTCCCTGAAGCTATGGAAGTTGGAAAAGAATTAGGTATGAAAATAATTTATGGAGTGGAAGCTTATTTAATTAATGATAGAAAAAATATAGTAATTAATTATGATAAAAATAAAAAATATAATAAATACGTAGTATTTGATATAGAAACCACAGGACTTTCTCCTACAAAAGATATGATAACAGAAATTGGTGCTATTAAAATTGAAAATGGTATTATAATAGATGAATATAATCAACTTATTAATCCAGAAAGGCCTATTCCCAAAAAAATTGTAGAACTTACTGGCATTACTGATGATATGGTAAAAGATATGCCAACTATTGAAAGGGTATTACCTGATTTTAAAACATTTATTGAGGACTCAGTATTAGTTGCTCATAACGCAAGTTTTGATACAGGCTTTTTAAGAGAACAATTTTTTAGAAATGGAGAAATTCTAAACAATCCAATTTTAGATACTTTGCAACTAACTAGGGCTTTGTTCCCTAGTTTAAAGAGTCATAAATTAAATACGGTGGCAAAACATTTAAATGTTGATCTAATAAATCATCATAGGGCAGTAGATGATGCTAGGGCAACTGCTGAAATATTTTTAAAATCCATGGCTTTATTAAATGAAAATAATGTTTATAATTTTGATCAAATTAATAATTTAATTGTAAATAAAGATATAAATAAAGAAGAATCATATCATGTAACAATACTTGTAAAAAATTATAAGGGGTTAAAAAATCTATATAATTTAATTTCTGAATCCCATATTAATTATTTTTATAGAAGACCTAGAATGCCAAAATCTTTGATAAAGAAACACCGAGAAGGTCTATTAATTGGAACTGCTTGTGAAGCAGGTGAGTTGTATCAGGCAATCCTTAGAAATAAAGATAATAGTGAAATAGAGGAAATTGTAAGTTTTTATGATTATTTAGAAATACAACCCTTGGGAAATAATATGCACTTAATTAGAAACGGTATGGTAAAAGACTTAGAAGGGCTAAAGAAGATTAATAAGGAAATAATAAAATTAGGTAACAAATTTAATAAACTAGTTGTTGCCACAGGAGATGTGCATTTTTTAGAGCCAGAGGATGAAATATATAGAAAAATATTAATGACTGGTCAAGGTTATAAAGATGCAGAATTTCAACCTCCATTGTATTTTAGAACTACAGATGAAATGCTAGAAGAATTTAATTATCTTGGAGAAGAGATGGCAAAAAAAGTGGTAATTGAAAATACTAATAAAGTTTCCCATATGATAGAGAATATAATCCCTATTCCAGAGGGGACATATCCTCCAATTATAGAAGGTGCTGATGAAGAATTAAGAAAAATAACATATGAAAAAGCTTTTGAAACATATGGGGATCCTTTACCAGATATAGTAAAAGAAAGATTAGATAGGGAACTAAATTCAATTATTAGTAATGGTTATGCTGTAATGTATATAATAGCTCAAAAACTAGTTTGGAAGTCTATTGAAGATGGATATTTAGTAGGTTCTAGAGGATCTGTAGGTTCTTCTTTTGTAGCCACAATGAGTGGAATAACCGAAGTTAATCCATTACCTCCTCATTATATATGTCCAAAATGCAAATATAGCAAATTTTTTCAAGATGGGTCCATTGGTTCAGGTATAGATTTACCTAAAAAGAAATGTCCAAAATGTGGTACTAATTTAGATAAAGATGGCCATGATATTCCCTTTGAAGTGTTTCTTGGTTTTGAGGGAGATAAGGAGCCAGATATTGATTTAAATTTTGCAGGAGAATACCAATCGAAAGCCCACAAATATACAGAAGAATTATTTGGTGAAGGATATGTATATAGGGCAGGAACCATAGGAACTATTGCAGATAAAACTGCCTATGGATTTGTTAAAAAATATTTTGAGCACAAGGGTGAAAATCCCCACCCTGCAGAAATTAATAGATTAGTTAAAGGTTTAACTGGAATAAAGAGGACTTCAGGACAGCATCCAGGTGGTGTAATGATAGTTCCAAGACACAAGGATATTCATGATTTTACACCAATACAATATCCAGCAGATGATAAAAAATCTGGAGTTATAACTACCCATTTTGACTACAATTCTATTAGTGGTAGAATTTTAAAATTAGATATATTAGGACATGATGTACCTTCTATTATTAGAATGTTAGAAGATATTACTGGTGTTGATCCAAGGGATATCCCATTAGATGATGAAAAAACTATGAAATTATTTACTAGTAGTGAGCCATTAAATATAATAAATAAAGATATTAAACTAGAAATTGGAACCCTTGGCATACCTGAATTTGGAACTAAATTTGTTAGACAAATGTTATTAGATACAAAACCTACTACTTTTGCTGAATTAGTTAGAATTTCAGGACTGTCCCATGGTACTGATGTATGGATTAATAATGCACAAAATCTAGTAAAAAACAATACTGCTTCATTGTCAGAAGTTATTTCTACTAGAGATGACATTATGCTGTATTTAATATATTCTGGATTAGATAAAAAGACTTCCTTTAAGATAATGGAAAATGTGAGAAAGGGAAGAGGTTTATCTGAAGAAGAAGAAAAATATATGAGATCTTTTAATATACCAGAATGGTATATAGATTCTTGCAAAAAAATTAAATATATGTTCCCTAAAGCCCATGCAGCTGCTTATGTAATGATGTCTTTTAGAATTGCTTATTTCAAAGTATATTATCCTGAGGCGTTTTATGCAACTTACTTTACTACTAAGGCTCAGGATTTTGATGCTCATTTGGTTTTAAAGGGAGAAGATATTGTAAATGAAAAAATTAAAGAATTAGAGAGTCTCTCCAACAATGCTACCGCTAAAGAGAGAAATTTATTAACAGTTTTAGAAGTAGTACAAGAAATGTATGGAAGAGGTTTTAAATTTGAAAGGGTAAATTTATATAAATCTCATAGCGATGTATTTTTAATAGGTAAAGAGGGTATAATTCCGCCATTAAAATGTTTAGATGGAGTTGGGGACACTGCTGCAAAAAAAATAGTAGAAGAGAGAAATACTGCTAAATTTTTATCAATTGAAGATCTTGCTAATAGAACTAGACTTAGTAAGACAGTATTAGAAGCTTTAGAAGAACATGGTTGCCTTTGTGATTTGCCTGAAAGTAATCAAATTAGTCTCTTTAATATTTGATTTTTTCAAACTTTATGTTATAATATTGTAGATAACAACTGGAGTTAAATTATGCAGATGAGAGTGGGTTTCGCCCACTCTTAATTTATTAAACTAGATTTACATTTAGAATATTTTGTTTTACTATTACAAAAAATATATCGGTGGAGGTGATATTATGGGTAGGAAAAATATTCTAAAAATTGTCAGAGAAAATTGTGAACCCATAATTGAGGATTTAGGATATGATTTAGTAGATTTAGAGTTTGTTAAAGAAAGTGGTGATTATTTTTTAAGATTTTATATAGGAAAACTTGGGGGGATAAGTATTGATGATTGCCAAAAAGTTAGTGAAATTATAAGTGAAAAATTAGATGAATTAGATCCTATAGAGCAAAGTTATTATTTAGAAGTTTCATCTCCTGGTTTAGATAGGCCTTTAAAGACTGATAAAGATTTAAAAAGAAATATTGGTATGAAAGTGGAATTAAATTTATATAAAAAAATAGATGGTAAAAAGAATTACATTGGAGAGCTATTAGATTTTTCGGATAAAGATATAGTAATTTTAATGGACAATAAGAATGAGAAAAAAATTAGTAGAGAATATATTTCCAATATTAAATTGGTAATTGAATTTTAGGGAGGGTAAAGTGAATGAATTTGGAGTTTATAGAGGCCCTTGAAGAAATAGAACATGAAAAAGGTATATCCAAGGACATAATTTTTGAAGCCTTAGAAACTGCACTTATATCAAGTTACAAGAAAAACTTTGGGTCTTCACAAAATGTAGAAGTTGAAATAGACAGAAATACTGGAAAGGTTAGTGTATATGCAAAGAAAGAAGTTGTAGAAAATATAGAAAATAATTTGTTCCAAATAAATATTGAAGAAGCTAAAAATATAGATGATAAATATCAATTAGGAGATATTGTAAATATTGAAATTACTCCAAAAGATTTTGGAAGAATTGCAGCACAAACGGCAAAACAAGTAGTAATTCAAAGACTTAAAGATGCTGAAAGAGATGTTATTTATGATGAATTTATTGATAGAGAAAATGAAATTATTACTGGAATGGTTCAGCGTATAAGTAGAAACAATGTATATATAGACCTTGGAAAAACAGAAGGAGTATTACCACCTTCAGAACAAATAGAAGGTGAGATTTACAGGCAAGGAGATAGACTAAAATTATATATTTTAGAGGTGAAAAAAACTACAAAAGGGCCTCAAATTATACTTTCAAGATCCCATCCAGGTTTAGTTAAAAGATTATTTGAGTTGGAAGTACCAGAAATCCAAGAAGGAATTGTAGAAATTTATGGTATCTCTAGAGAAGCAGGTTCAAGAACTAAAATGGCTGTTTATTCTAGAGATGAAAATGTAGATCCAGTAGGTGCATGTGTGGGTCTTAATGGAACTAGGGTAAAAGCATTAGTAGAAGAATTAAATGGCGAAAAAATTGATATTATTGTATGGAGTAAGGATATAGAAGAATTTATTGCTAATAGTTTAAGTCCATCTAAGGTTATTGATGTAAAGGCTAATGAAAATGACAAATCTGCAACAGTAATTGTACCAGATTATCAATTATCCTTAGCAATTGGGAAAGAAGGTCAAAATGCAAGGCTTGCTGCTAAACTTACTAATTGGAAAATAGATATTAAATCTGAAAGTCAATATGAAGAATAAATATTGTCTAAAGGTGGTGAAATAGTAAGTTGAAAAAAAAGAAAATTCCAATGAGAAAATGTGTAGCCTGTGGCGAAAATAAGGCTAAAAAAGAATTAATACGAATAGTTAAAAATAAGGAAGGTAATGTAGATGTGGACCTAACAGGGAAAATGAATGGAAGAGGAGCCTATATTTGTTCTAATTCTAGCTGTTTAGAGAAAACTATAAAGAAAAAACAATTATCTAAAGCGTTAGATGTAGAAATACCTACTGAAGTGTTTCATAAGCTAGATAAAATGATTAATTCTAATAATGAACAATAATAGGATGACCACCTGTAAAAACAATGGGGGTGTATAGCTTGAAAAAGATAAGGGTATATGAATTAGCACAAGAGCTGAAAATGACAAGTAAGGAATTAATAGAAAAAATAAATGAATTAGGTATAGAAATAACAAGTCATATGAGTACCATTGAGGGTAATGATGCTAAAATGATATTGGAAATTTTTGAAGAAGAAATTAAGGAAAAAATCAAAAATAATAAAAAGGAAAAGGTTGAAGAAAAGGAAAATATGAAAAAAGAAAAACAAGAACATGTAGAGGATAAAAATAATATTATAGAAATTGGAGAAAGCATAGTTGTTAGAGATTTTGCAGAAAAATTAAAAATGACTTCTACTGAACTAATTACTAAATTAATTGGTTTAGGTATAATGGCAAATCAAAATCAAACCATTGATTTTGATACAGCTGCCATAGTAGGGGAAGAATTAGGATTTGATGTAGTGATGTTAGAATCTAAAGAGGAAAAAGATGACTTTGATTTAGATTTTGAAGATGAACCTAAAGACTTAAAACCTAGACCACCTGTAGTTACAGTTATGGGGCATGTTGACCATGGTAAAACTTCTTTATTAGATGCCATTAGAAAGACCCATGTAACAAAACAGGAAGCAGGTGGAATTACTCAACATATTGGTGCATCAATAGTAAATATTAATGGAGAAAAAATAGTATTTTTAGATACTCCTGGCCACGAAGCTTTTACTTCTATGAGAGCTAGGGGAGCACAGGTAACTGATTTAGCTATATTAGTAGTAGCTGCTGATGATGGAGTTATGCCTCAAACAGTTGAAGCCATAAATCATGCTAAAGCTGCCAAGGTGCCAATTATTGTAGCAGTAAACAAAATAGATAGACCTAATGCAAATGTAGATAGAGTTATGCAAGAATTAACAGAGTATGGATTAGTGCCAGAAGAATGGGGAGGAGATACTATAATAGTACCTGTTTCTGCACTAAGAAAAGAAGGTATAGATGAATTATTAGAAATGATATTACTATTGGCTGCAATACAGGAATTAAAGGCTAATCCTAATCGTAGAGCAGTTGGGACAGTTATAGAAGCTCAATTGGACAAAGGAAAGGGAGCCGTTGCAACTATTTTAGTCCAAAAAGGAACCTTAAGAGTAGGGGATATGGTAGTATGCGGCAGTGCTAGTGGTAGAGTAAGAGCTATGTTTGATGATAAGGGTAAGAATATTAAGAAAGCAGGCCCATCTATACCAGTGGCAATTTTAGGCCTTTCAGAAGTGCCTCATTCTGGAGAAATACTATATGCTGTTGAAGATGAAAAAACTGCTAGATATTATGCAGAAAAGAAAAAGGAATCTATAAGAGAAGAACAGCTAAAAGCTACTCAAAAAGTGTCTTTAGACGATTTATTTGATCAAATCCAATTAGGTGAGGTTAAAGAATTAAATATAATAATAAAAACAGATGTTAGAGGTACTATTGATGCAATAGCACAATCTCTACAGAAGTTAGAACATGAAGAAGTAAAAGTGAACATTATTCACGGTGGCGTTGGAGGTATTACTGAAACTGATATTATGTTAGCTTCTGCTTCAAATGCTATAATTATTGGCTTTAATGTTAGACCTACATTAAATGCTTTAGATATTGCTAAAGAAGAAAATGTAGACGTAAGAACTTACAGAGTAATATACGATGCCATAGAAGATATAAAATCTGCTATAAATGGTATGTTAGATCCAGAATATAAAGAAGAAATTATTGGTAGGGCAGAAGTTAGAGCTACTTTTAAAGTTCCTAATGCTGGAACAGTAGCAGGTATTTATGTACAGGATGGAAAAATTACTAGAAACAGTATGGTAAGACTTTTAAGAAATGATATTGTAATATTTGAAGGAAAAATATCCTCATTAAAAAGATTTAAGGATGATGTAAGAGAAGTAGTGGCAGGATATGAAGGTGGCTTAGGCCTAGAAAATTACAATGATATTAAAGAAGGAGATGTAATAGAGGCCTATATCTTGAAGGAA
The DNA here is from genome assembly GCA_012799055.1 of Tissierellia bacterium. Classification (GTDB taxonomy): domain Bacteria; phylum Bacillota; class Clostridia; order Tissierellales; family Tepidimicrobiaceae; genus JAAZMA01. The sequence goes on along the minus strand of JAAZMA010000282.1, from coordinate 801 downwards.
GTAAAAAGATAAGGAGTGTAATACATGAAGGCTAAGAGGATAAATAGAATATCAGAGGAGATTAGAAAAATTGTATCTGAATTATTGACAAATGGTTTAAAAGATCCAAGAATTAACACTATGACTACTGTGACTAAAGTTAGAGTTACTGGTGATTTACGATATGCAAATATATATGTATCTGTATTAGGAGATGACAATGAAAAGAAAGAAACACTAGAAGGATTAGAATCTGCTAAAGGATATATTAGAATGGAAATAGGAAATGAAATAGATTTAAGATATATTCCCGAACCTATTTTTCATTTAGATGAATCTATTGAACAAGGCATTTATATGTCTAAATTAATTGAAAAGGTTAAGGAAGAAGATGAAGAAAAAAGGGGAGAATAGAATGAAAGGTTCTCTAAAGAAATCAATTAGTAAGGCTATTGATATTATTAAGGAATCTAAAAAAATATATATAGGCTCTCATGTGCAACCAGATGGAGATAATATAGGCTCTCTTTTAGCTTTAGGTAAAGCATTAAAAAAAATTAATAAAGATGTAAAAATCCTTAAGGTAGACCATATTCCATCAGATTATGAATTTTTACCTGGTATAGAATTAATAAAAGAATATGAAATTGAAAGGGAATTGGATCTTTTTGTTGCACTAGATTGTAGTGATATGGAAAGATTAGGAATGGGAAAACAATTTGCTGAAAATGCTAATTGTATTATTAATATTGACCATCATATTACTAATACAAATTTTGGAGATATTAATATAATCTCCCCTTCTTCAGCTGCTACTGGAGA
>JAAZMA010000216.1 GCA_012799055.1 Tissierellia bacterium | reverse complement strand
CTGTAGCTTTTAGAATCTTTGGTATAGAAATTATGTGGTATAGTATATTAATAACCATTGGAGTAATTGTTGGGGCAATTTTAGCTTTTAGAGAGGCAGAAAGATTAGGTATAGGTGAGGATAATTTAATTGATCTTTTACTATTTGCAATTCCCTTGGCAGTAATTGGTGCAAGACTTTATTATGTCATTTTTAGTTGGGACTATTACAGTCAAAATCCAAAAGAAATTTTGCATTTTAGGGGTGGAGGCTTGGCTATCCATGGTGCCATTATAGTAGGAATTATTGTAGCCGTTGTATTTTCTAGAAAAAGAGGATTGGATTTTTGGTCAATAGCTGATTGTTGTTCTCCATCATTAATTTTAGGACAAGGAATAGGACGTTGGGGAAATTATATTAATCAGGAAGCCTATGGCAGACCTACAGATTTACCTTGGGGGATTATAATTGATGGAGTAAAGGTACATCCCACTTTTTTATACGAATCCATAGGGGATTTTCTAATTTTCTTTTTTTTAATATGGTATAGAAAAAATAAACAAGAAGTATCAGGGGAGATTTTTTTACTATATATAATCTTATATTCTACAATAAGGTTCTTCATTGAAGGTTTAAGAACTGATAGTTTAATGCTTGGTTCTATTAGAGTAGCCCAATTAATTAGTATTGTAGGTATAATATTAGGATTAATTTATTTAAAAATAAGGAGAAAAGAAAAGAAAATATAGGAGGACAAAAATCCACGAAAATTTCGTGGATTTTATTTTTTTTACCTTTTTTTGTTATTGAATTGTCAGATTTTATTTTAATTTTGGGAATTTTGCAAAAATAGTACTAATGACCTACTAAAATTTAGAACTTTTTTTAAAAACAATTGAAGGAATTAGCAAAATGGTATAGAATAAATAGTATATGGAGCAAAGTGGTAGGAAGTGGGGGAAAGTGAAAAGACTTTGGAGTGATTAATATGTTTATGGGAGAATACCAACATATAATTGATGATAAAGGTAGAGTAATTATGCCTTCAAGATTTAGAGAAGACCTTGGCTATAATTTTATTATGACCAAGGGTTTAGATAATTGTCTTTTTGTTTACCCTAAGGATGAATGGATGGTATTAGAAGAAAAACTTCGCCAATTACCACTTACCAATAGAGAAGCAAGGGCTTTTGTTAGATTTTTCTTTGCAGGAGCTACAGAATGTATCTTAGATAAGCAAGGTAGAGTACTTATTCCAAGTAATCTAAGGGAGCATGCAAAATTAAACAAGGATGCAGTAATAATAGGAGTATCTACTAGAATTGAAATTTGGGATAAAGAAGAATGGGTTGCTTATAATGAAGATGATAGTTTATCTTATGAAAACATTGCAGAAAGAATGGCAGAATTAGGAATTTAATAGGAGTGGTTTAAATGAATTTTGAACACGAACCAGTATTACTTAATGAAGCAATTAATGGATTAAATATAAAGGAAGATGGAATATACGTAGATGGAACTATAGGTGGTGCAGGACATTCCTTAGAAATAGTAAAGAAGATAAAAACGGGAAAATTAATTGGAATAGACCAAGATATAAATGCTATTAATAAATCTAAAGAAGTATTAAAAAATGAACTAGACAAAGTAATATTAGTGCAGGACAATTATGGCAATATTAAAAAAATACTCAATAATTTAAACATGGAAAAAGTAGATGGAATACTTTTAGATATTGGGGTATCTTCTCATCAATTAGATGAGGGAATAAGAGGCTTTTCTTATCATAAAGATGCTCCATTAGATATGAGAATGGACTTAGAACAGGATTTTTCTGCTTGGGATGTAGTAAACAAATATTCTAAAGAAGAATTAGAAAAAATTATTTGGGATTATGGTGAAGAAAGATGGGCTAAAAGGATTGCAGAATTTATTGTAAGGGAGCGAAAAAAGGCCAATATAGATACTACTTTACAATTAGTTGACGTAATAAAAAAGGCTATACCTAAAAAATTTAGAATGGATAGTCATCCTGCTCAAAAGACTTTTCAAGCTATTAGAATTGAAGTTAATGATGAACTAAATGTACTTGAAAATACTATACCTAAAATGGTTAATCTATTAAACAAAGATGGAAGGATATGTATAATTACTTTTCATTCTTTAGAGGATAGAATTGTAAAAAATAGTTTTAATGAATTGGCAAAGGACTGTATTTGTCCAAAGGATTTTCCCATATGTATTTGTGATAAGAAAAAAGAAATAGAAATAATTACCAGAAAACCTATAGTACCAAAAGAATTAGAAATAGATGAAAATCCAAGAGCTAGAAGTGCTAAATTAAGAATTGGCATGAAGGTTTAAGTTCTAAAGAAGGGGGAGGTAGAATAAATTGTTAGTAAATAAAATGGAATTTGATAGTTATTATCAGGAAGAGATTGAAACTATAATAGAAAAAGAAGAACAAAGGAGAGCAAAGAAAAGGAAAAAGGCCAAATCCTCCTCAAAAATTTTAGCTATTATGTTTGCAATAATTGGCTTAATATTGTGTATATATATATTAAATGGCTATACGAATATTACAAAAATGAAATTAGAAATTATGGAATTAGAAAACCAAAGATATGAATTAGAAAGGGATAGGGAAGATTTAATTGCTAAATTAGAATATATTAAAAATTCAGCTAAAATTGAGGAAAATGCTAAAATCAAACTTGGTATGGATTATCCCAATGAGGAACAATTAGTTTATTTATCTATAGAAGAATTAGACAATGGCTTAGATATTGAAAGTAATAAATCATTATCTGAACAATTTAAAAATATTTTTAATCTAGTATTAGGTTTTTTTAGGGGGGCTTAATATTGACTAAAACAAGTAATACTACAAAAAAAAGATTAGTCTTTGTATTTGTAGTAGTTTTAGTATTAATTATTGGACTTACTTTTAGATTAGGGTATATACAAATAGCATCTGGGGAAGAATTGAAAAAAGGTGCGTTAGAACAATGGACTAGGGGTATTGAAATTAAAGCGAAAAGAGGAATTATTTACGATAGAAATGGTAAAAAACTTGCTGTTAATATATCCTCCTATACAGTATGGGCTAATCCTGCTGATATAAAAGATAAAACTTTTACAGCTAAAAAAGTAGCAGAAATATTGGATTTGGATGAAAAAGTTGTTTATGAGAAAATAACTAAAAATGTAGATGCAGAAAAAATCAAACAATGGATAAGCAAGGAAGAGGCTAAGGAATTAAGAAATGCTAAATTATCAGGAATTAGTGTAATAGATGATAATAAAAGATTTTATCCCTATGAGGATTTTGCTCCTTATATTCTAGGTTTTACAAATATAGATAATGATGGTTTAGATGGTATTGAAAAAACTTATGATAAATACTTATCTGGTAGTCCAGGTAGATGGATAAAAACTACAGATGCTAGTGGTAGACAAATGCCTTATGATGGTGAAAAGATTATAGATGCAGAAGATGGACTAAATGTAGTATTGACAATTGATGAAGCTATTCAACATTTTGCAGAAAAAGCTGCTATGGAATCTTTAATGGAAACTCAAGCTAAAAATGTTTCTATTATTGTAATGGAGCCAAAAACTGGAGATGTATTAGCTATGGCTAATTTACCTCATTATAATCCTAATAATCCTAGGGAGCCATTAGATGATGGAAAAAAGCAAATTTGGCAGGATTTATCTATGGAAGAATTACAAAAAGAATGGTATAGTATGTGGCGAAATTTTGCTATTTCAGATGTTTATGAACCTGGTTCTACTTTTAAAACCGTAGTGGCTGCTGCTGCTTTAGAAGAGGGTGTTGCAAATATTGATACTAATTTCTATTGTAATGGTTTTATTAGAGATATCCCTGGGGCAGTATTAAAATGTTCTAGATGGTATAATCCCCATGGACCTCAAACTTTAAAAGAAGGAATGGATAATTCTTGTAATATTGTTTTTGTAGATTTAGGTAGAAAATTGGGTAAAGAAAAACTATATAAATATATTAAGGCTTTTGGCTTTGGAGAGACTACTGGCATTGAATTACTTGGGGAACAAGCGGGAATAAT
>JAAZMA010000203.1 GCA_012799055.1 Tissierellia bacterium | reverse complement strand
CGCATTAAGGCAGTGGCATTTATTAGGCCTGTTAGTTCATCAATTGTATATAGTACCTTTTCCATAGTTTCCATAGGCTCTACATCAGTACAAATTTTCCATCCATGACTCATTATTGCTCTAATATAGTCTTCTGGCCAATTTTCTTCTCTTAATATTTTCTCTGTCATTTTACAATGTTCTTCTGGATACATTTCATAGTCTAAATCATGCACTAATCCTATAATTCCCCATTTTTCCACATCCTCTTCCCCTAAAACTTTTGCAAAATGTAGCATAGTTGCCTCTACTGCTAGTGCATGGTATATAAGGCTTTCACTTTTATTGTATTTAGTCAATAATTCATAGGCTTCTTCTCTAGTTGGAATTCTTTTATCCATAATAACACTCCTTGTCTTTCATATTCTGAATATTTTTTATTATTATATCATAGTTTTTATTCCATTGCTTTTAAATTTAATACAAGATGGGACTAATACAAATTTCATATATAAAATAAATCTATGGTAATTTACTTTTATATACCTACTTAGCCAGTGTATCCTTAAACCAAAAATTTTAAAAACTACTGAACAATTTGTCCAGTAGTTTCTATAGAAATATAGACTTTATCTCCTATATTGTAATCATTTAGTCCATCATTATTTTTTTGCACCTTATAGACTTTAGATTTTGTCTTAATCTTATAATGAATAATTGAACCTAAAAACAATTTTTCTTCAATAACCCCTTCTATTTCTCCCTTCTTTGAATCTATAATAATTTTTTCTGGCCTAATAAATTTTAGATCTCCATTTGTACTTTCAATTAAATTAGACCAACCAATAAAATTTAATACAAACTCTGTTCTAGGATTATTATAAATTTCCTCTGGTGTTCCTATTTGTTCTAGTCTTCCTTTGTTCATGATTAAAATTCTATCAGCAATGGATAAAGCTTCTTCCTGATCATGGGTTACAAATATCATTGTAATATTAAATCTTCTTTGAATTGCCTTAATCTCATATCTCATTCTTATTCTTAACTTTGCATCTAAATTAGATAAGGGTTCATCTAAAAGTAATACCTTAGGATTTATAATTAATGATCTAGCTAAAGCTACCCTTTGCTGTTGCCCACCACTTAGCTGGGTTACTTTCTTATTTTTTTCTTTTCTTAAACCTACTATATCTAAATACTCTTCCCCCTTAATTAAAGCTGCTTTTTTAGAATAATCTCTAAATTTTAATCCATAAATAACATTTTGTATTACTGTCATATGTGGAAAAAGGGCATAAGACTGAAAAACAGTAGATACAGGCCGTTTTTCTGGAGCTAGATTAGTTATATCTTCTCCATCAATGTATATTTTACCAACTTCAGGTTTTAAAAAACCTCCTATAGTCTTTAAAACAGTAGTTTTCCCACAGCCACTAGGACCTAATACACATATAAGCTCACTTTTATTTACTTCAAAACTTAGATTATCTACTGCTATTAAATCACCAAATTTTTTAGTTAAATTTTCTACCTTAATAAACATTTCTTTCCTCCAATAAGAATTTTGAAAAGATGATATTTACAAATAAAGTAATAAGAATTATCATACAAGCAATTACTGATCCTATCCTATATTTACCACTTTGTATAGCATCAAACATTACAAGAGTAGCAAGTTTCTTCCCAGGATATACTAAAAATATTATGGAACCTATGGTAGTCATAGTTGTAGTAAAATTGTTGACAAAAGATATTAGAAATGCTGATTTTGACATAGGAATTATTACATCTTTCAATACATACATATTATGTGCCCCTAAATCCTTACTAGCTTCTGTGACTTGAGGATTTATTTGAGAAATAACTGCACTACTAGCCTTTGTAGGTAATGGAAGCTGTTTAAAAATACAATTTAAAATCACTATTAAACCAGTTCCCGTAAGAGCTAATGGGTATTTATTAAAGGCTAAGATATATCCTAAACCAAAAAATGTTCCTGGAATAATATAGGGCATTGTAGAAATAAAATCTATAATCTTCATTCCTTTAATCTTTCTAATTTCTAAATAATAGGATATTAAAAAACCTATAATACTTCCAACAACACCAGCAATCAAAGAATATAGAACACTTCTTATAAAACTTCCTGAAATATAATTTTTTGATTCTTTTATATTATCAAAAGTAAAATACATAGTTCCAAATTTTTGTTTTGTCATAGCAGAAATAAATATGGATAGATACTGTAAAATCATCATAATTAGGAATAAATATGTTATTATCTGAAGTACTCTAGGAAAAAATCCTTCTATCCTAAGCATAGTTTCACTAGATTCTTCACGAAAATTAGTTCCTGTTATAATATTAGAGTCTTTTAAAAATATTCTATATAAAATAAAAGCTATAATAGCAGGTATAAATAATAATATACTAATAGCTGCAGCCATAGGCAAATCTGAATAAGCTACTACATTTAAATATGCTTGAGTAGCTAATACGTTAAAGGACCCACCTATAATAATAGGTGTACTAAAATCTGCTAAGGATCTAACAAAGGTTAGTAACCCAACTACAATAATCCCAGGTCTCATTAAAGGTATAACAATCTTTGCAATAGTATAGGAGGAATTCCCTCCCAAGTCTAATGAGCTATTAAACAAACTTTTATCCATGCCATTAATAAATCCAATTAACATTAAAGCATTTAGTGAAGTAAATCCAAGGGATTGCATAGCTACTATACCTTGCCACCCATAGGTATTGACAGTCAATCCTAATATATTATGAGTAATAAAGCCTCGTCTACCAAATAAGGATATATAGGCTAGTGATGAAACAAATGGTGGTGATATCATAGTCAGCATTAAAATCGTTGTAAGTATTTTTTTATACTTACTATTAGTAAAGCTAATATATATAGAAATGGCTATAGATAAAAGGGTGGATATTATAGTGGTTAATATTGCAACAAAAAGACTATTTTTAAGTAGTATTAT
>JAAZMA010000353.1 GCA_012799055.1 Tissierellia bacterium | reverse complement strand
CCTTCTTCCATAATGGTTAAGTCTGCTGCAAAATCTGTATCAAATACTTTATCAAAACCTAGGCGTTTTAATGCTGCTACCATTTTTCCTGTTACTCTAGTACCGATTGGGTATCCAAATTCTTCTCCTAGAGCTGCTCTTACTGCTGGAGCTGTTTGAACAACTACATGAACTTCAGGATCTTCGATAGCTTCCCAAACTTTATCTATATCTTCTTTTTCTTTTAAAGCACCTACAGGACAGTTTACAATACATTGACCACAGTAAATACATGGTGTATCATTCATACTTCTACCAAAGGCTGGTGCAACTTCCGTATAATAACCCCTATTAGTAAATTCTAATATTCCTACTTTTTGATATTCCTTACAAACATTTACACATCTTCCACATAGTATACATTTGCTAGGATCTCTTACTATAGAATGAGACTTATTGTCTACTACAGTTTCTATTATTTCACCTTCAAAAGGTATTTCTCTTATATTTAATTCATCTGCTAAGCTTTGAAGCTCACAGTTTTTATTTCTATTACAGGTTAAACATTCACGGTTATGATTTGATAAAATTAACTCTACTGTTGATTTACGAGCATCTCTTACTTTTTCTGTATTTGTTTTAATTACCATACCGTTGGCTACAGGATGTACACAGGAAGCTTGTAAACTCCTAGCTCCTTCTATCTCTACTAAGCATACTCTACAGGCACCTACTTCATTAATATCCTTTAAAAAACACAGGGTTGGTATATCTACACCTATACTTTTAGCTGCTTCAAGAATTGTATAATCCTTAGGTACTTCAACTTGTATGTTATCTATGGTTAAAGTCACTTTTTCCAATCTTGACACTCTCCTTTCAATTCAGATATAAAGGTCTGCATTATTTTCTTACAATTGCATCAAATGGACATTTTTCCATACAAGCACCACATTTAATACATACATCTAAATCAATTTTATGTATTACCTTTTTCTCACCAGAAATAGCATCTACTGGACATTCCTTTTTACATAGTCCACAGGCCTTACATGCTTCTGTTATATAGAAATTGGAAAGTGCTTGGCATACACCAGCAGGACAACGTTTTTCAATAACATGAGCTTCATATTCTTCTCTAAAATACTTCAATGTAGACAATACTGGGTTAGGTGCTGTTTGACCTAGTCCACATAGAGATGAAGCCTTAATATTCTTGGCCAGTCTTTCTAGGCTATCTATATCTTCTAATGTACCTTTTCCTTCAGTAATCTTATCTAATAGTTCTAACATTCTCTTTGTACCTATTCTACAGGGTGGACATTTACCACAGGATTCTTCAACAGTAAAGTCTAGGAAGAATCTTGCAATATCTACCATACAGTTATCTTCATCCATTACAATCATTCCACCAGAACCCATCATAGAGCCTAATGCAATTAAGTTATCATAGTCAATAGGTTCATCAATATGATCTGCAGGAATACATCCACCGGAAGGTCCCCCTGTTTGTACAGCTTTAAATGCCTTTCCTCCTGGAATTCCTCCACCTATATCATATACAACTTCTTTTAATGTAGTTCCCATTGGAATTTCTACAAGACCAGTGTTATTAATTTTACCACCAAGGGCAAATACTTTTGTTCCCTTAGATTTTTCCGTACCTATTGAATTAAACCATTCTGGTCCATTTAATATAATTTGTGGAATATTTGCATAAGTTTCCACGTTATTTAATAATGTTGGTTTGTTCCAAATACCTTTATTAGCTGGGAAAGGTGGTCTTGGTCTTGGCATACCACGTCTACCCTCAATGGAGTTAATTAATGCTGTTTCTTCTCCACAAACAAAAGCACCTGCTCCTAATCTAATTTCTAGATCAAAATCAAAGTCTGTACCAAGTATACCATTACCTAGTAATCCCATTTCTTTGGCTTCGTCAATAGCTATTTGTAATCTTCTTACTGCTATCGGATACTCTGCCCTAACATATACATAACCTTTATTTGCCCCTACTGCATAACCTGCTATTGTCATAGCTTCAACAACAACATTAGGGTCTCCTT
>JAAZMA010000221.1 GCA_012799055.1 Tissierellia bacterium | reverse complement strand
GAAGGTAAGAAAATAGTAAAAGAAATATTTGTAAAAGGAAAAATATACAATATAGTTGTCAAATAGAATAAAATATGAAATAATTATCCTACTACATTTATGTAAATGTAGTAGGATAAATTTTATTAATAAGGAGGACTATATGAAAAAAATTAAAATTATTACAGACAGTACCAGTTATATACTTAAGGAATATGCAGAGAAAAATAATATTACTGTAATTCCTTTAAGTTATTATTTCGGGGATGAAATGGAGAAGGAAGGATTTCCAGGGGAGTTTCAGGAATTTTTTCAAAAGCTGGAAAATAGCAAACTATTCCCAACTACTTCCCAACCATCTACGGGAAATTTTCTAGAGGAGTTTAAAAGGGCCTTTGAAGAGGGTTATGATGAAATAATAGCCATTCTTTTATCTTCTAAATTAAGTGGTACCTATAATAGTGGAGTATTGGCCAAGAATATTTTAGGAGATGAAAGGATTTCTATTGTGGATTCAGAACAGGCTGCATCAAATTTAAGATTTTTAGTAGAGGATGCTATAAATATGACTAAAGATGGTAAGTCTATGGAAGAGATAGTAAAACATATAGAAAATAAGAAAACAAAAATGCATGTATATTTTACAGTAGATACTTTAGAGTACTTAAAAAGGGGAGGGAGACTTTCTACTTTTCAATCTGCAATAGGCTCAGTATTAAATATTAAGCCAATAATTCAATTAAAATATGGAGTATTAGATTCTATAGAAAAAGTTAGAGGAAAAAACAAAGCCTTAAACTCTATAGCTAATAAAGTGTATGAAAATGTAGAAAAAATCAGCATATGTCATGTTTTAAATTTAGAAGAGGCAGAAAAAATAAAAGAAAGTTTGGAAAAGAAATTCCCTAAAGCTGAAATTTCCATAGATGAATTAGGACCAGTTATTGGTTGCCATTTAGGACCTGGTGGAATAGGAATATGTTTTTATTAAGCTATATACTAATTTGTAGTAAATATGATATAATTATAACAAGATAATTAATCCTAAATATTAGTGGAGGTGCGTTAGATGAGAAAAATATTAGTAACTGGTGCATTAGGGCAAATAGGCTCAGAACTAACTATGGGTTTAAGAAAAATATATGGAAATGAAAATGTAGTAGCCAGTAGTAGAAGGGTAAAAGAAGGTCATGAAGAATTAATGGAATCTGGAACCTTTGAAGTATTAGATATTACCAATGGAGAAAAGGTAGCAGAAATAGTAAAAAAACATAAAATTAATACTATTATTAATTTAGCTGCAATACTTTCTGCTGTTGGGGAACAAAACCCTAGTGGAGCTTGGAATGTAAATATGAATGGATTGTATAATGTACTAGAGGTAGCAAGACAAGAGAATTGTTCAGTATTTACACCATCTTCTATAGCTGCCTTTGGTCCAACTACTCCAAAGGATAATACACCACAGGACACTATTCAAAGACCAAATACTATGTATGGAGTAACTAAAGTTGCGGGAGAATTACTATGTGATTATTATTATCATAAATTTGGTGTAGATACTAGGGGAGTGCGTTTTCCTGGATTAATATCCTATGAAACACTTCCAGGTGGTGGAACTACTGACTATGCTGTTCATATTTATTATGAGGCATTAAAAAATAAAAAATACACATCCTTCATAGCTAAAGGAACCAAAATGGATATGATGTATATGCCAGATGCACTAAATGCTATAATTCAATTATTAGAAGCAGATCCATCTAAATTAATCCATAGAAATGCATTTAATGTGACAGCTATGAGTTTTGAACCTGAAGAAATTGCTGCATCTATTAAAAAGTTTATTCCAGAATTTGAATTAGACTACGATGTAGACCCAGTAAGGCAAGCCATAGCCGATTCTTGGCCAAATTCTTTAGACGATTCAGCAGCTAGGGAGGAATGGGGCTGGAATCCAGAATATGATTTAGATGCTATGACAGAGGATATGCTAGAAAAACTGAAAGTGAAATTAGGATTGTAATATATAAGGGAAGCTAGGAGAAATCCTAGCTTTACTCATATAACTATCTAGTTTTGTTATAAATATTATATTTTTGCTATAAATAAGGGAAGATTAGAACCTTTGGTTTAGTATATATTTCTATTTTTTCTATAATATTAATTAGCATATATTTAATCTCCAAACTATAAATATAGATATAGATACTTATAGTTTGGAGGTTTTAATTTGAAAGGAATCATATTATGTGGAGGTCTAGGAACAAGATTACAACCTATTACTTATACTATACCAAAACAATTAATTCCAATAGCTAATAAGCCCTTATTAATTTATACTATAGAATTACTTTTGAAATCTGGTATTGAAGAGATAGGTATTATTGTAAATGAATACAGTAAAACTATATTTCAAAAGGTTTTAGATAAATACTTTGTAAACAAAATTGAATATATAGTGCAAAAAAGCCCAAAGGGTATTAGTCATGGTCTATTATTTGCTGAGGAATTTATAGGCGAAGACAAATTTGTTATGGTACTTGGGGACAATTCCTTTAACTTTGAATTAAATGTATTTGTATCAGATTTTAATAATAGTAAAGAAAATTGTAGAATAATGTTAAAAGATGTTTCAGATCCTGAAAGGTATGGAGTTGCCTATATTGGTGATGGAAAAATAATTGATTTAGAGGAAAAACCAAAATTAGCTTTTAGCAATTGGGCTATAACAGGAATATATGCCTTTGATAGCACTATATTTAAAGCTTGTAAAGAAATTTTACCTTCAAATAGAGGGGAATATGAAATAACAGATGCTATAAAGTGGTTATTGAAAAATAATTATAATGTAAGTTACAGTATTTTAAAAGGTTATTGGAGAGACGTAGGTAATCCAATGGAGGTTATAGCAGAAAATTTTTATAGATTAATTTCAATAGAAGAAAATATTAGCGGGGAAATAGTGGATTCTAAAATATTAGGTCCTATTATTCTTGATGATAATAGTGTACTATTCAATAGTATAGTTAGAGGACCTGTAGCTATAGGAGATAATACTATAATTAAAAATTCCTATATAGGCCCTTATACATCCATTGGAAAAGGTGTCAATATAGAGAAATCAGTAATTGAAAATTCAATAGTATTAAATAACAGTAAAATACTAGGAGTAAAAACTTTAATAGATTCCTCTATTATTGGAGAAGACTCTATTATAACTATGGGATCAGCGTTGAAAAAACAAATAAATTTATAATAGGGAAAGGTTCCAAAATATATTTATAGTAAAGATATTAGCTTTTTTACACGTTCATCCCAACTATGTTTTTTTAACCAATTTTCTATATTTTGAGTTTTTGTATTACTTGTTAGTACTTCTTTTACCATATAAACAAACTCTTTTTTTATTATTAGCTAAAAACACATTTGGGATTCCTTTTAGCTCTTCCATAGGAGTAGATACTACATCTAAACCCATGGCCAAATATTCATATACTTTTAAAGGATTTACTCCTTCTGTTAGTCTATTTATTTTAAATGGTATTATTCCCATATTAGAATAAAACAAATAGGCTGGTAATTGGAACTGGGATTTTAGCCCAAGAAAATATATATTAGAAGGTACAATATCATCATATTGACCATTGTACTCTCCTATTAATACAATATTACAATTTGAAAGAGATTTTCCTAAATGAATAACCATATCTATATCAAACCAAGAACCCCATAAGGCACCTATATAGATGATAATAGGTTCACAAGGCAAATCTAAGGGTTTCAAATATTTTTTTTGCAAAGTGAAAATTTCATTATTATATGCATTTGGTAGTAGATGTACTGTCTTTTTATTACTTTGTTCCAATTTCTTTTTTAGGGAGAGGGCAGTAGCTGTTAAAATATCTGCTTTTTCCATAATTCTAGATTCAATTTCTTTATTATACCAGCCTTTTCCCAATTCTGTATCCCATGGGTCAATATATTCATATATAATTTTAAATGAATATTTTTCTAATCTATTAATAATAGGTAAAAAACTAAAATGGGGAACTTCCACCAAAATGATTAACTTTATCATTTTATTTAAATTTTTAATAAAATTGTAAGAGGAGAATTTGTCCACATGGACTGTTTGAAAATTAGGGGATTTAGGTAGAATAAAAGAAGAATCTTTTTCTTTATAATTAATTGCATATACATAGGTAATTTCGTGTCCACGGTTTAATAGATTTCTTACTATTTGAGCAGCTCGTTGTCCACCACCACTATTTTCGTAGGGGACTCCTGTGAGTACAAGCCAATGGTAAGTGTTATTTCCCATATTAATTCTCTCCTTTTAAATTTGGAAAATAGGAAAGAGCATTTTTACATAAAATATTTTCTCTATCTTTATCTCTAATATTTTCATTTATAACTGGAGTTAACTGAGATTCTGGCAGATGTAAGGGTAGATCCGTGCCAAATATTATTCTCCTACTTCCAATCAGTTTTATAGATTTATTAACAGGTCTTTTCATAAATAGCCTCACGCTAATTTGTATCTACATAGGATTTTATTTGGTCCATACTTTCAATATATTTACTAAACTGTTCTGGTTTACAACAAAGTTTCAAAAACTTTTCATCTTCGATTTTCCAGGTGTGTTTTCTTTGATTTGGGTGTCTAAAATATACATGGTGGTATCTATTAGTAGAATATATTTTAATTTTATTTTTCAAACAATCTTTGCAGAAATTAATATCTTCTGCAATGTTTTTATCTTGAAACTTAACTTTTTTAAAAATATTTTTTTTGAAAATTAAAGTTGAACCATTTACAAAATTAGTGTATTTGTTTTCTTCATGGGGATTTCTAATAGTTAGGATTTTTTCCCTACTAGATATACAAAGGTAGCCCCTTTTCCAATTAGTTTTGCATCGGTTTCATCAAAAGCTTTGAGAGAATCAGAAAGATACTTTGGGCCATAATAATCATCGTCATCAAATTTTGCAATTATATTGAATTTTGCCTTATTCACCCCAAAGTTTAAGCATCTCCCTAAGGAAATATTTTCACTTAATTTATATATTTTAATATTTTCATATTTAGAAACTAAGTTTTTCCATTGATTTTCGTCAATACTATTATTATTAATTATTATGATTAACTCTTTTTCTTTTAAATCTTGTCTATTAAAATTTTCCAGTATATTTTTAAGACTGGTAATTGAATTAGTAGGAGTAATTACAGTTACACTGTTATTATTATTTACTGAGAATTTAAAGTTCTTTTTCTTTAAAAAATCATCTATAGATTTATTAACTGGATTCTTCATTTATTTTCCTCCCTTTATTGCCATTTCTTCTTGCTTTATTATATGGTATTAATAAGAAAATGTACCTAATGGGAATAGTAGTCAATAGGAAATGATATATTAAAAGGATTGTTTTAGGAAATAAAAAATTTTGAGAAAATAGATTTTTTATCTTCTTCTAATTTTGTTAAGATAATATCTATTTTGTTTTCTATTTTATTTTGAGAATCTAATATATTAATTAGCATATTTTTAATTTCATCCTGAGTATTATATATATTACTAAATTTTTCATCTTCCCTTTTTGATTCAGGGATAAATTGTTCTGATTTACTACATGGGCTTTCCATTATTGTAGAAGAAGGGGTAGTTAAATTAGGTTTAAAGGAATTTATAAAATATAAGTTTAATATATTTTCTCCACTACAATAGGCATTTTTGATTTTTATATCCTTAGAATTACCTGAAACCTTAACTAGAAAAATTTTAGAACTATCTATTTTTAACAAATCACCTTTAGACCAAGTATTACCATAATCTAAAGAATATAAGAATCCAATATGATTATCTATTAGATATACAATTTTTAACATTTCTTTTTCTTCAAAAATAATTGGCATATTAATACAGTTAGTAATATTTGGAATTCCTTTCTCACTCCATTTATATTTGTTATTTCCAATAGTTGATAATATGAAATATTTTAAACGATTATTTTCAGAAGTTTTTTCTAACCAAAGTGCATGAAGATTATTTTTTGAATCTATAAATATATATGGAAAATGATTATTAGTATT
>JAAZMA010000263.1 GCA_012799055.1 Tissierellia bacterium | reverse complement strand
TTTTCTCTATCTGTATAGTCATAGTCTTCTGGCAAGTGATACACTCTTTCCTTATACCAAGCAAAAGTATTTACCTTATTCCAGACCACACAAGGCTGAAGAATGTCTACTAATGCATAACCTTTATAATTGATTGCCTCCTTCATCAATTCCACTAAATGAGGAATATCTCCTGAAAATCCTCTAGCTACAAATCCAGCTCCCATTGTCATAGCTAATGCTAAAGGCTGCAATGGTTCTACTTTTACCCCATCAAATTGCAATGTGGTTTTCTGTCCCATAGCTGTAGTAGGAGAGGCTTGCCCTTTTGTTAAACCGTATATTTGATTGTCATGGACAAAATGGGCTATATCTATATTCCGTCTTATGGTATGGATAAAGTGATTTCCACCTTCTCCATAGGTATCTCCATCCCCAGATTCAACTATAACCTTTAGATCCTTATTTGCCAATTTAATTCCAATAGCTGGTGGTAAGGCCCTCCCATGTAATCCATTAAATCCATTAACCTTTATATAGTGAGGCATTTTAGCTGCTTGCCCTATGCCTGAAGATATTACTACTTCGTGAGGTTCAATTTTTAATTCTTCCAATGCCTGTTTAAGTGCTGTCCTTATCATATAATTCCCACAACCAGGGCACCAGGATGGCTCATAAAGTTTATAATCATATTTCATCTTATAAAACCTCCTTTAGTCTATTATATAGCTCATCTCCATTAAAAGGCCGCCCATCATATTTTAAAATTTTGTGAGTAGATTTTATTAAAGCTTCTTCTCTTATTAAACTTTCTAACTGCCCTGTAGCATTTTGTTCTATACTAATAAGCTTCTTAGCACCATTGTTTAACTCTATAAGTTTTTTTGTAGGTAATGGCCAAATATCACCAAATACCAATGCTCCTACGGAGATTCCTTCTTTCATTAATCTTTCCACCGCTTCCCTTACAGCTCCATAGGTAGAACCCCAGGTAACTATTAAATTTTCTGGTTTCTCATCTCCTATTAGCCAAGGTTCTTCAACTTCTTCCATTAATCCTTCTAGTTTTTTTAATCTTTTTTCTACCATTTTTATTCTAATTTCAGCACTTTCCGTAATATTTCCCCATTCATCATGTTCATCACTGTCTACTAATACTACCTGTCCTGGAACTTTCCCAGGTAATATTCTTGGAGATACTCCAGTTTCTGTAAACTTATATCTCTTATATTCTTCATCTGTTACTGCTTCTCCATCTGATATATATCTATTTATTTCAATCTTACTAAAATCAAAAGGCTTTTCAGTTACTTTACTATCAGCTAAATACTGATCACTCATTAGAAGGACTGGTATTTGATATTTTTCAGCAATATTAAAGGCCCTTGTTGTTTGATAAAAAGCATCTTCTGGACTCCTCAATGCCATAATCATTCTTGGAAACTCTCCATGACCTGCATGAATCATAAATCTTAAATCCCCTTGCTCAGTCCTAGTGGGGAAACCTGTAGCTGGTCCTGGTCTTTGCACATTAATCACCACTACTGGCACCTCGATCATCCCGGCTAAACTTAAAGCTTCTACCATTAATGCAAATCCTCCACCAGAAGAACCTGTCATTGCTCTTACTCCTGCATAAGACGCTCCTAATGCCATATTTAAAGCTGCCACTTCATCCTCTACCTGGTCTATTGCAATCTCCATTTCGTCTGCATGAGCTGCAATATAATTTAATACACCAGTAGAAGGAGTCATAGGATAACCACAATAAAACTTGCAACCAGCAGCTATGGCCCCTAATCCTACCGCTTGATTACCATTAATTAAAATTTTTTCATCCTCTAAGACTTCTAATTTATACTTTTCATCTAACATTGTATAACCTACTCTTAATGCATTGAGATTAACTGGAACCAGTTCATCTTTAAATTCTTCTCTAATAACCTTTTCACAAATTTCTAATGGAATACCATAATATTTAAGTATAGCTCCTAGTCCTACTGTAGTATAGACTCTAGTATTTCTCAAAGATTTAGCAGTTCCAATTAAATTTAAATGGACTACATCCTCGTCCTTAGCTATTCCTTCATCAGTAATAATAATACCTCCGTCTTTTAATTTAGATTTGTGCAGTTTTACAGTTTCATAATTTAATGCAAATACTATATCCACCTCTGAGGCATAGGAATAAATTGGTTTATCTGAAAATCTAATGTAGAAAAAGTTATGTCCACCTCTTACTCTAGACATATAGTCACTATGGGAAAACACATAGTAACCAGAACGTTTTAAAACTTTCTCTAAAAGTCCTGCAAAGGTATCCATGCCCTGTCCCGCTTCGCCACCAACTAATATACTAAAATCCATTTTTCTACCCCCCTTAAAATACAGCTAAATAATTCAAATAAGAAACTTTGTATATGTTATACCCTAATGATTGCTTAATTAACTAAAAACTACTATTTACACAGTTCATAAACAAAGTTTGTTAGTATCGTAGCGGAAGAATTGCCTTTGGTTGGTGGGAAGAACCAATTTGTTATAATAAATAATATATCAAATAGCAACAGTAACAATAAAAAGAATCCTTGAAAGAAAGTTCTGTTACTTTTACATTTCTTAATCATTAATTATTATATCTATATCCACTTAAAGCTAATAGCACTTGGGAAGGTAAATAAAATAACCACATGGATACAAAAGATATATTGTAAAATACATTTACTTTCCCTATATATCCTAAAATATTATATAAAGCTACATTTATATCACAAAGTAAAAAAAGCATCATACCTATAAGTATCATCTGGCGATTAGGTATTGGATATGTTTTGTATTTATATGCTTTGACCGCTTTTACTACACTGTTTAATAAGCATATACCATAGAATAATCCTATTACCAATATAAAGTCTAATTCTACAACAAATTTATTTATTATAATATGAAGTATAGATAGACCTAAAAAAATAATAATAAAATTTCTAATGGTAAGTTTCAAATTTCTGTATTCATATCTGAAAGAATACAATATTTGAACTATGGAGAAAAGAATTATTCCCAATATATAGTGGCTATCTAAAACTAAAAGAAATAAATCTGCAATCAAAGTTATAAAAAGTCCAATTTGAAGTAAATGAAGATCTTTATAACTTAAGGCATCTTTCCTAGTAAAAATAGAAATAATAAAGATAAGTATCATAGATATGAATTTTAGTTCCCTTGAAGATAAAAATATTTCCTTATTAAAAATATCTAAATACAAAAAAGATATATACAATAAGGCAATAAGTAACAACAAAAATTTTACAGTTATTCTTTTGTAACTTTTTTCTTTCAAAAATACCACTGCCCTTCAAATCTATAAATACAAACCCCTCAAAATGAGGGGCCTTAAATTTATTCACCTGATACAGCTAATTTTTTAACCTTTATAGCTGGAGAACCTACACCATTTGTAGAGAATCTTAAATCATTACCTATTTCTTCAATATCCATTAAAGTTTCAAAGAAATTTCCTGCTATGGTTATTTGATTTATAGGTCTTTTTATTTTCCCATTTTCTATTTCATATCCATGGGCAGATAGGGAATAGTCTCCAGATACTGGATTTAAGCCAGAGTGTAGACCTTGTAAATCAGTAATATATACTCCACTATCTACAGTTTCTAAAATTTCATCTAAAGATTTATCTCCTTTTTCTACATATAAATTAGTTGCAGAGGTAGAAACTGAAGATTTATAAGAGTTTCTAAATCCATTTCCAGTGGATTCTACCCCATCTTTAGTAGCAGATTTCCAATTATATAGATAAGTGTTAAGGGTACCTTTGTCTATTATTTTCTTATATTTTGTAGCTGTGCCTTCATCGTCAAAGGTACTAGAATTAAATCCTTCACTGGAAAATGGGTTGTCAACTAAAGTGAAGTTTTTATTTGCAATTTCTTCTCCAATTTTGTCCTTTAATAAAGATAGTCCTTTTTGAACATTTTCAGCATGAAATATAGAACTAAAAGCTCCAAGTATACTAGCAAAGGCATCATTTCTAAATACTACTGGATATTCATTGGATTTTATTGGTTTAGCACCTAGTAAGGATAATGCCTCATCTACTGCTTCTTTTGCCATTTTTCTATAATCAAAATCTTTAAAATCTCTAGATATTACATAACTAATTCCAGTCTTTGTATCTTCCCCATCCCTAGCAACTACTACAAGATATGCATAGGCTAAATTAGTATTATCCTCTAGATTTAAACCTTTTGTATTTATTAAATACTTGCTATTTTCCACTTCATTATACATACAGTAGCTAACTGCTACAATTCTTGAATCTAATGACAATGCTTCTTTTTCTAGAGATTTAAAAAATTCTATTTTATCTTCCAGGGGAGTACTCTTAAGTTCTTTATTAAAATTATCCATTTCCTCATATTTGTCTGAACCAGAGAATATAGTTTCCTTTTCTAAGGCATCTATATATTTTCCATTTTCATAGGCCTCATTTACTAGCATATCAATAGAGGATTCATCTACTTTCTCTGTATAGGAATATCCCATTTTATCATTGTGAATCCCTCTAAAAGACATTCCCTGGGTATCTGAAATATTATATTTATCTAATTCTCCATTAAATACAGACATCTCTATGGTTTTAGTCTTTTCTATATAGATTTCCATATCTTCAAATTTATCTTTTCCACTTTCAAATATTTTTTCTGCTAAATCAAAGTATTTCATTTACTTCTCCCCCTTTCTGCCACCAACGGTTAAAGCTTTAACTCTTATAGTTGGCTGCCCTACATTTGTAGGTATGGAGCCACTTAAGGAGCCACACATTCCTTGACCACAAGTTTGATTATTTCCTACCATATCTATATTTTCCAATACCTTAGCACCTGTTCCTATTAAGGTTGCACCACGAACAGGTTTAGTTATTTTCCCATTTTCAATTAAATAACCTTCCATTACAGCAAAGTTAAAATCCCCTGTAGCTGGGTTTACACTTCCTCCACCTAGTTTTTTAGCAAACAATCCACTTTCTGTACTTTTAATTATTTCTTCAAAAGTGGATTCTCCATTAGCTATAAAAGTATTATTCATTCTAGATGTAGGAGCAAATTTATAGGATTGACGTCTACCAGAACCTGTAGATTCCATGCCCAT
>JAAZMA010000099.1 GCA_012799055.1 Tissierellia bacterium | reverse complement strand
TCATTTTCATTAATGTAACCCCTTGAGTATTTCTTCCCATAACAGAAATGTCCTTAGCTTTTAATCTTATTATAATTCCAGAAATAGAAATCATAATAATTTCATCTTTTTCATCTATAACTTTAGCTGATACTAATTTACCTGTCTTTTTCTTTACATTATAGGTTTTAATACCAACTCCACCTCTGTTTTGCGTCCTATACTCATCTAATGATGTTCTCTTACCAAATCCAAATTCTGATACTACTAATAAATCATTTCCTTCTTCTACTAGGTCCATGGCCACTACCCTATCATCATCCTTTAAAGTAATAGCTTTAACTCCCATGGCATTTCTTCCCATATTTCTTACATCTTTTTCATTAAATCTAATGGACATTCCATTATTAGTTACTACTATCATTTCTCTTTTACCATTGGTTTTTCTAACATCTATTAATTCATCTTTATCTTTTAGGCTTATTGCAATAATCCCTGTTTTTCTAATGTTTTTAAATTGGTCTAGTTTAGTCTTTTTAATTATACCTTTTTTCGTTATAAACAGAAGATTAGTGTCTGGATTATATTTTTCTATAGGTACAATTGCTGATATTCTTTCATTTCCAGTTAAATTTAATAAATTTATTATAGCAGTACCTCTAGCTTGCCTTCCACCTTCAGGAATTTCATAAGCTTTTAGTGAATATACTTTCCCCTTATTAGTGAAGAATAATATGGTATCATGAGTTGATGTAATAAATAAGTCTTCTACAAAATCTTCTTCCCTTGTAGTAAGACCAGTTATTCCTCTTCCACCTCTTCTTTGAGTTTTGTAGGTATCTTCAGGCATTCTCTTTATATATCCAAAGTGAGTTAAAGTTATTATTACATCTTCTTCTTCAATCATGTCTTCTATATTTATATCATCTGCTGAGGGCATTATTTTAGTTTTTCTTTTATCCCCATATTTTTCTTTAATTTCTAATAATTCTTCTCTAATTATTCCATATATTAATCTTTCACTGGCTAATATTTCTTTTAATCTATTTATTTCTTTAATTAAGGATTCATATTCTTCATCTAGTTTTTCTCTTTCTAATCCTGTTAATCTTCTAAGCCTCATATCTAAAATAGCTTGGGCTTGCTTTTCAGAAAGCTTAAAGCTATCCATTAATCTTTGTCTTGCTATTGATTCTTCTTTAGATGATCTAATAATATTTATTACTTCATCTATATTATCTAATGCGATTCTTAAACCTTCTACAATATGTGCCCTGTCCTCAGCTTTATTTAAATCAAATTGGGTTCTTCTAATAATTATTTCTTTTTGATGGTCAAGATAGTACCTTAGCATTTGTTTTAAATTTAAAACTCGAGGCTCCTCATCTACTAATGCTAACATAATTACACCAAAAGTGGTTTGTAATTGAGTTTGTTTATATAAATTATTTAAAACCACATTTGGATTGGCATCTCTTTTAAGTTCAATTACTATTCTCATACCTTCTCTATCAGACTCATCTCTTAAATCAGAAATTCCCTCTATTTTTTTATCCCTTACTAATTCAGCTATTTTTTCAATTAGTCTAGCTTTATTTACTTGGTAAGGTAATTCTTTAATTATTATTTTATTTCTGCCTCTAGTGTATTCTTCTATTTCAGCCACTGCCCTAATTTTTATTTTTCCTCTTCCAGTATTAAAGGCAGATTGAATTCCATCTTTCCCCATTATAATTGCACCAGTTGGAAAATCTGGCCCCTTTATAACCTTCATTAAATCTTCAATACTTGATTCTGGTTCTTCAATTAACATTATTAATCCATCTATTATCTCATTTAAATTATGTGGTGGAATATTAGTAGCCATTCCCACTGCAATTCCCGAAGAACCATTTACTAATAGATTAGGAAATCTACTAGGTAATACCACTGGCTCTTTTAAAGTTTCATCAAAATTTGGCCTATAATCTATGGTTTCTTTGTTTATATCCCTTAGCATTTCTAAAGTAAGTTTAGTCATTCTTACCTCTGTATAACGCATAGCTGCAGGACTATCTCCATCTACAGAACCAAAGTTACCATGGCCATCTACCAATGGATATCTAGTATTAAAATCTTGAGCTAATCTTACCATGGCGTCATAAACTGATGTATCAGAGTGAGGATGATATTTACCTAGTACATCCCCTACAACCCTAGCAGATTTTCTATAGGGTTTATCTGGCGTAGTGCCTAATTCATTCATGGCATATAGTATCCTTCTATGAACAGGTTTTAGTCCATCTCTAACATCAGGAAGTGCTCTACTTACTATTACTGACATGGCATAATCCAAGTATGAAGTTTTCATTTCTTCTTCTATATTTACTTCTATTATTTTATTTTCATTGTTTGTTTTATTCTCATCATTACCCATATACTTCCTCCTTAACTATATAGTAGGATATATTAATTATATATCTAAGTTTTTAACTAATTTTGCATTTTCTTCTATAAATTCTCTTCTTGGCTTTACTCTATCCCCCATTAAGGTAGTAAATATTTCATCTGCAGCCACTGCATCTTCAACATTTACCTTTAATAATATTCTCGTTTCTGGATCCATTGTAGTTTCCCACAGTTGTTCTGGATTCATTTCTCCAAGACCTTTGTACCTTTGAATAGAATAATTTGATCTACCTATTTCATTTAATAGTTCATCTAATTCTTTGTCGCTATAAACATAATACTCTTTTCTTCCTCTGTTTACTTTGTATAAAGGTGGCTGAGCAATGTAAATATGACCATTAACTATTAATTCCTTCATATATCTATAAAAGAATGTTAGCAATAAAGTTCTAATATGGGCACCGTCAACATCTGCGTCTGTCATAATTATTATTTTTCCATATCTTAATTTTTCTATATCAAATTCACTGCCTATACCAGTTCCAAAGGCTGTAATCATAGCTCTTATTTCTTCAAAACCTAAAACTTTATCTAGTCTTGCTTTTTCCACATTCATTATTTTTCCCTTTAGTGGAAGTATAGCCTGAAATCTCCTATCTCTTCCTTGTTTAGCACTACCACCAGCTGAATCCCCTTCCACTATAAATATTTCTGTAATTTCTATATTATCTTCTTGGCAATCAGCAAGTTTTCCTGGTAATGTAGTATTGTCTAATATGCTTCTTTTTCTAGAAATTTCTCTTGCCTTTCTAGCTGCCTCTCTAGCCCTTGCTGCACTAACAGTTTTTTCTAAAATAATTTTTCCATCCTGTGGATTTTCCTCTAGATAATTAGATATAAAATCATAGGTTAAACTTTCTACTATACCTCTAGTTTCACTATTTCCTAGTTTAGTCTTGGTTTGACCTTCAAACTGAGGCTCCATCAATTTTACAGATAGTACAGCAGATAAACCTTCTCTAACATCGTCCCCTTGAAAGTTTTCATCTTTTTCTTTTATATAGCCATATTTTCTACCATAATCATTTATGGAACGAGTTAAAGCTGTCCTAAATCCAGATAAATGAGTACCACCTTCTTGAGTGTTAATATTGTTTGCAAAAGTATAAACATTTTCTGAATATCCATCTGTATATTGCATTGCCAATTCCACTACTGTATTATCTTTTTCCGCTTCAAAGTACATAATATCTTTTTGAATAGGAGTTTTATTTTTATTAATATATTCCACAAAGGATTTAATTCCTCCTTCATAGTGGAATTCTTTTTTAATATCTTTTCTTTTATCCTCTAAGAATATTTTAATTCCTTTATTTAAAAAGGCCATTTCCCTAAGCCTATACTCTAAAGTTTCAAAACTAAACACTACTTCATCAAATATTTCCTTATCTGGTCTAAATTTAATAGTTGTACCTGTACTCTTTGCATCTCCAACTACTTCTAATTCAGATACTGGAATACCCCTTTCAAATCTTTGGGTATATTCTTTTCCATCTCTTTTCACTATAGCTATTAAATATTCAGATAAGGCATTTACAACAGAAACTCCAACTCCATGTAAACCTCCAGATACCTTATATGCATTATTATTAAATTTTCCTCCTGCATGAAGTATAGTTAACACTGTTTCTACAGTAGATTTTCCAGTTTGAGGATGAGTTTCAACTGGGATACCAGAGCCATTATCCTCTACAATAATAGAATTGTCTTTATTTATTGTAATCTTAATAGTATCACATACTCCTGCCAAGGCCTCATCTATACTATTATCCACTACTTCATATACTAAATGGTGTAATCCCCTAGATCCAGTACTACCAATATACATACCTGGTCTTTTTCTAACTGGTTCTAAACCAGTTAATACTTGAATTTCTTCAGCTGTATATATTCTTCCATTGTTGTCATTAGCCATTTAATTCCCTCCAATCAATTGATTTTATCTATTTATTCTTTGGTATAGCGCTTGAGATGAAATACTAGATGTATAAAGTCCATATTTACTATTTTTATTGTCTGAACCAATTATTACATAACTTTTAATCTCCTTATCTTCGAAATTAAACAATAAACCTTTTTTTATTAATCTTTCAATAAAATTTTTAGTAGTTTCAGAACTTTCTACAGTATCTTTATCTAATATGGCAATTATATCTTTTACTAATACAGTATTATTATTACCTATATGAATAAACATATTATCTACTCCTTATATACAATTTCACCTTCATCTATATAAAATATGGATTTGTCCATTTTTTCTAATTCTTCTAAACCTAGTAAATCTGTGGATGTGATTATAGTCTGCATTTTATTAAAAGATTTACTTAAATACTTTCTCCTTTCCCCATCTAATTCTGAAAAAACATCATCTAAAAGCAAAACAGGATATACACCTTTTTCCATATATATGATTTCTACTTGAGATAATTTTATAGATAAAACTATTGTTCTTTGTTGACCTTGTGATGCAAAAGCCCTTGTATTCATATTGTTTATTTTAATTTCTATATCATCTCTATGTGGTCCAATTTCAGTGCTACCAGTCATTAAATCTTTTCTCACATTAGATTTCAATTTTTTTAAAAAATTGTTTTCTATTTCATTTTTATTTTTATTGTAAAAATCTACATTGGAAATATAATTTAAATCTAATTTTTCATCTTTCG
Organism: Tissierellia bacterium; assembly: GCA_012799055.1. GTDB lineage: Bacteria > Bacillota > Clostridia > Tissierellales > Tepidimicrobiaceae > JAAZMA01. The sequence goes on along the minus strand of JAAZMA010000099.1, from coordinate 17,231 downwards.
ATGTTAATTGTTTATGGATTATATAGGATTCATTAGATAATCTATTTAAAAATTCTTTCCTAGATAATATTATTTCTGTACCTGTCTTTGCCATTTGAATATCAAATATTTCTATTAAATTAATTATATCATTTTTAGATTTATTTGATTTTAATAAATTATTCCTTTGATACAATATTTTATTGTATCTATTTAAATTGTATTTATATACTGGCCTAATTTGTGAAATACTTAAGTCTAAAAAATTTCTCCTTTCTGAAGGTCCATCTTTTACAATTTTTAAATCCTCAGGAGAAAATATTACAACATTTAAACCACTATTTAGTTCCTTTAAATTATCTAACTCTACTCTATTTATTTTAACTCTTTTTTGTCTATTTCTATCTAGTTTTATTTCTATTAATCTTTTATTTTCATTAAAATTTACATTGGCCCCTATATAAGCCTCATTTTTATAAAAATTAATTAATTCCCTATCTCTATTGGTTCTAAAAGAACCTCCTGTGGCACAAATATAAATAGACTCTAATAGATTAGTTTTACCTTGAGCATTTTTACCTATGAATATGTTCATGTTTTTATTTAATTTTATATTTAATGAATTATAATTGCGAAAATTAATTAATCTAATGTCTTCTATATACAAATAAAGCACCTTCTTTAGACTAAAATCCCTTATTCAAGTAGATTTCCCAAACCTTGAGGTTTGGGAATTCTATTTGAATCCTTTTTATTTTCAACTATATATATTATATCACAATAAAACTTTCCATGTCTTTTATTTCTATAATATCTCCTTTTTTTATTTTCTTCCCCCTAGCATTAATCACTTCTCCATTAACTTTTACTAGACCATCATTAATTATTATTTTAGACTGACCTCCAGTATCTGTAATACCTGCAAATTTTAATAATTGGTCTAATTTAATAAATTCAGTTTCTATTTTTATTTCTTTCATTCTTTATTATATTCTCCTTTAAATTAATAATCTTCTTGTGCTAAACGAACTGGTAATGCCAAATAAGTATAATTTTCATCTCCTACTGGTTTAATAATACAAGGATTTAAACTACCCATAAAAGAAAGTTCTATTTCATCAGTTTCCATAATCCTTATTCCATCTAAAATATATCTAGAATTAAAGGCTATATTTAATTCATCTCCACTTTGTTTAGAATAAACTTCTTCGTATACATCTCCTATTTCAGAATTAGATTTAATTATTATTTTATCTTCTCTTATGTTTAATTTTATTAAATTAGCCTTTGCTTCACTAGCCAATAGAGATGCTCTTTCTAAACTGTTTTGAAATTCCTCCTTATTTACTAATACTGTGGTCTTATGGTCTTTTCTTATTATTTCTTTATAATTTAAAAATTGTCCTTCTAATAATCTAGAAAATAATAAAGTTTCCCCTATATTAAAAATTACATGACCTGGAGCTATGGCAATATTTAAATCTTCATCATTATCTTCCAATATTTTATTTAATTCTGTTAAGGCCCTATTAGGTATAACTATTTTAATATCTTCTTCAATATCTACAGGAATATTTCTAAGGGCTAATCTATATCCATCAAGTGCTACAAAAGATGCTATTCCCTTGTATGTCTCTAGTAGCACTCCTGTTAAAATAGGTCTGGTTTCGTCTTCTGTAGTTGCAAATACTGTATGTCTAATTGCTGATTTTAACAAATCTTTAGGCATACTAAAAGAAGTTTGATTTATAATAGTAGGTAATTCTGGGTATTCTAAAGGATTATTTCCCAATAGGTTGAATTCAGAATTTTCACATTTTATATTCATTTTATTATCTTCTACTGAAATATAAATTGGAGAATTTGGTAATTTTTTAATTATGTCTCCAAATACTTTAGAATCTATTACAATGGAGCCTTCTTCCAAAATATTACATTCCACATAAGTTTCTATACCAATTTCTAAATCTGTAGCTGTTAATTTTAATTTTCCATCAAAAGCTTCTAAAAGAACACCACTAAGAATTTGCATAGTACTTCTATTAGATATACCTTTTTGAACTATATTAATTTGACTTGATAAATCTCTTTGGTTAATTTCTATTCTCAATTGATAAAACCTCCTTTTGTTTTGTACTCTTAGATATAGATTGAATATATAATATATAGTAGTAATAGTAGTAGGGGCTGTGAATATGTTAATAAGTATGTGTAAAACCTTAAAATAAAAGATTACGGGATTTTATAAAATGTGTATAAAAATTTATAATTCTTAATTTTATCCACAAATTAAAAAGAGATTTAAAACATCTAATTTATCAACATTTTATCTACATATATAATAACAATTTTTGTGGATTATTCTCCCTTTATTTCTTTTATTATATTATCTATTTTATTTTTAAATTGTTCAGATTCTTCTATATCTAAAGTAATTTTGTCATGTGCATGTAGTACAGTTGTATGGTCTCTACCACCAAATTCTTCACCTATTTTGGGTAGAGATAAATCAGTTAATTCTCTGGTTAAATACATGGCAATTTGTCTAGGATAAGCAATGGCTCTTGTCCTTTTTTTAGATATAAAATCCTCCATTTTAATATTATACTCCTTAGCTATAATATTTTTAATTAAATCTGGTGTTATTTCCTTAGGTTTATTATCAGAAATAATATCTTTAAGTGCTTCTTCTGCTAATTCAACAGTTACCTCTTTATTAGTTAAGGATGAATAGGCCACTACTCGTATTAAAGCACCTTCTAATTCTCTAATATTAGATTGAATTTTCGTTGCTATATATAGCATTACATCATTTGATATATTAATATTTTCAACTTTTGCTTTTTTCTTAAGTATTGCAATACGTGTTTCTAAATCTGGTGGTTGAATATCGGCTATTAAGCCCCATTCAAATCTAGATCTTAATCTATCCTCTAATGTAGGTATTTCTTTAGGAGGTCTATCACTAGAGATAATTATTTGTTTATTAGCTTCATGTAATGCATTAAAGGTGTGGAAAAATTCTTCCTGGGTACTTTCTTTTCCTGCTATAAATTGAATATCGTCAATTAATAAAACATCTACATTTCTGTATTTATTTCTAAATTCATTATTCCTATCATCTCTAATGGAGTTAATAAGCTCATTAGTAAATTTTTCAGAGGATACATATACTACCTTTGTGTCTGAAGTTTGGCTTAATATAAAATGTCCAATAGCATGCATTAAATGAGTTTTTCCAAGTCCTACTCCTCCATAAATAAATAATGGATTATAGGCTTGTGCTGGTGCTTCTGCTACTGCTAAAGATGCAGCATGGGCAAATCTATTACTATTTCCTATAACAAAGGAGTCAAAAGTATATTTAGGATTTAATTGAGCTCTTTGATTGTTTTCTTGATTTTCTATTTCTATAGATTGTCCTAAATTTGTATTTATTTCATCTCCTGGAATAGTAAATTGAATAATATATTCTTTACCAGTTACTTGAGCTACTGCATTTTTTATTAATATTAAATATCTACCTTCTAATATGCCCTTTGTAAATTCATTTGGTGCAGCTAATATTAGTCTATTTTCAGTAATAGCTATAGGATTAATGGTTTTTAGCCATGTATTAAAACTAACTTCTGTTAGTTCTACTTTAATTAAAGCTAAAACTTCATTCCATATACTGTTTAAATTTGAATCCATAATATAAGTCCTCCTATTTTATTGTAAATTATAACCATTATAATTATTATTATAACTAAAATATCAACAATCTTATCCACAGAAAATTAAAATTTATATAAATATTTTATAATAAAAAATGGTATAATGATTGTGGATAAACTTTAAACAAGTTGTAGATATTGAAAGATAATAACAATAAATAAAGATTATCCACAAATATATTATTAAATAATTTGTGGATAACAAAATTAGTAATTATAAGGCTTATAGCGATTTTAATTAAAATTAAAAACAAAGATATGCACAATCTATCCACAGATTGTGAGTAATTAAAATAAATTTGCTTAATAAAAATTATCCACATGTATATTTTATAATATCAAATTATAGAATTTATATCAATATATTTATCCACAAGATTAAATTTCTGTTAATATTTTTTATGTGGATATGGTTTTATTAATTTTCTTGACATATATACATACTATAAATATAATCTATATTAGCATTTATCTTTTTATATTGCTTTTAATTATATTATTTATATATAAGTATAATGGTGGTTTGAAGGAGGGGAGAAAATGAAAAGAACATATCAACCAAAAAAGAGAAAAAGAAATAAAACTCATGGATTTAGAAAGAGAATGAGTACAAAATCAGGAAGAAATGTTATTAAAAGAAGGAGACAAAAGGGTAGAAGAAAATTGTCAGCATAAGGCCCCAAGTTGAGGTGGCCTTTTCTTAAACAAAAGCTGCATTAAGGAGCATTGCAATGAAAAAAAAATTTAGACTGAGAAAAAATGAAGATTTTCAAATAGCCTATAAAGAGGGGAAAAAATATTGGAATAGAAATTTAATTTTGTATAAAAGAAAAAATGGACTAGATTATTCCAGAATAGGTTTTTCCATAAATAAAAAATTTGGCAATAGTGTAGAAAGAAATAGGGCTAAAAGAAGAATGAGGGAAATTTGCAGGCTAAATTTTCATAATTTTAGAGTAGGTTATGATATAATAATAATACCTAAGAAAAATGTAATAAATATAGGACATAAAGAATTAAATAGTGCAATGCTTCATATTTTTAAAATAGCTCACCTTTTAAGAAACTAGGTGATTAAATGTCTAAAATTGTCATATTATTAATAAAATTTTATCAGAGATTTATTTCAAAATATATACTAATTGGAAGAAGTTGTAGATTTTATCCCACCTGTTCTCAGTATTCTATAGAAGCGTATGAAAAATATGGATTTTTTAAAGGTTCTTATTTAAGCATTCGTAGAATCCTAAGATGTCATCCCTTTAATGAAGGTGGATATGATCCGTTAGAATGATTGGAGGTTAGGCTATGAGAGCCTTTTTAGGAAATATTTTTGGAGGATTGTTAAAATTAGTTTTTGATTTAGTGTCTAAAATGGGGACTGAGCCAGAATATTTTTCATTTTATGCTATGGCTATAATTATTACCACTATAATATTTAAATTTATATTATTACCTATATCTTTACACCAAAGTAAATCTACTAAGAAAATGAATGAATTACAACCGAAAATAAAAGAAATTCAAAATAAATATAAAAATGACCCGCAGACCCAACAGGCTAAGATGATGGAAGTTTATAAGGAGAACAATTATAATCCCATGTCTGGATGTTTAATACTTCTAATTCAATTGCCTATTATATTGGCTTTTTTTGCTGCTTTAAGGGATCCTATAACTTATGTATTTAAAAGTAAATCTGTATATGAAGCAATAAGTAAAAATTTTCTTTGGATTCCAAATTTAGAAGAACCGGATCCATATTTATGGGGACTACCACTTTTGGCTGCAATAACTACTTATTTACAGACTATACTTATGACTGCTAATATACAAGCTGATCCCCAAACTCAAGCTTCTCAAAAAGGTATGAATATTTTTATGCCAATTTTTATATTTTGGGCTGCTAAATCGTTTCCAGCAGGATTAGCTCTATATTGGGTTATAGGTAATTTATTTCAAATAATTCAACAATTGATAATCAATAGGTCATTGGGTCAAATTAAGGAGGATTTGAAATAGTATGAAATCCGTTGTAAAAGTTTCGAAAACTGTTGATGAAGCTATTGACATTGCTTTGGAGGAATTGGGGGCTAATAAGGAGGATGTTCATGTAGAAATATTGGAAGAGCCAAGTAGAGGACTTTTTGGTTTATTGGGAGTAAAAGATGCAGCTGTAAAAGTTACTGTAGTAAATGATCCTGTACAAAAAGCTGAAAATTTTTTAAACAAAATACTAATATCTATGAATGTTAAAGGAAATGCTCAAATCAAGAAAGAAGGAAAATCTTTACTTGTAGAAATAGTTAATATATCTTCTTCAGATATGGGAATAGTAATAGGAAAAAGAGGAAATACTTTAGATGCTATTCAATATTTATTAAGTTTAGTGGTTAATAAAGATAGGGACGATTATATTAAAGTAATAATTGATGTTAAAGGGTATAGGGAAAGAAGAGAGGAAACTTTAATTAGACTAGCAAACAAAATGGCAAATAAGGCGAAATACAATCATAGACCAGTAAAATTAGAACCAATGAATCCTTATGAAAGAAGAATTATTCACTCTGCACTTCAAAATGTAGATGGAATTATTACTTATAGTGAGGGAGAAGATCCTTATAGAAGAGTAGTTATTCAGGCAAAATAAATTTACTAAAACCCAGTGCTATACTGGGTTTCTTTTATCAGGAGGTGATTTAATGGCTGATACCATTGCAGCAATATCTACAGCTATGGGGGAATCTGGTATAGGAATTGTAAGATTAAGTGGTAAAGAATCTATAGATATTGCAGAAAAAATATTTATTGGAAAGAATAATAAAAATATTAAAGAAGTAGATAATAGAAAATTAACTTATGGATATATAGTAGATGGTGAAGAAAAGATAGATGAAGTACTAATTGTTTATATGAAGGAACCCTATACTTATACTAGGGAAAATATGGTGGAAATATATTGTCATGGTGGTATTGTTCCTATTAGAAGGATTTTAGAATTAACTTTGGAAAATGGAGCTAGACTTGCAGATAAAGGTGAATTTACTAAAAGAGCATTTTTAAATGGTAGATTAGATTTATCTCAAGCTGAAGCAGTTATAGATTTAATTAAGGCAAAGACTGATGAATCTTATAATGTTTCTTTAAATCAATTAGAGGGAAATTTATCTAAAGAAGTTGAGAATATTAGAGAAATTTTATTAAATATAATAGCTCATATAGAGGCTAATATTGATTTTTCAGATGAAGATATAGAAGAAATTGATTATAAAGAGTTAGAAGAACAAGCTAATTTAGTTAGAGAAAAAATTGAAAAATTACTAAGTACAGCAAGTAAAGGAAGAATTTTAAGGGATGGTTTAAATACAGTAATTTTAGGAAAACCTAATGTGGGAAAATCTTCTTTATTAAATGCTATACTTAGGGAAAATAGGGCTATTGTTACTGATATACCTGGAACTACCAGGGATATTATAGAGGAATATGTAAATATAGATGGAATACCCCTTAAAATAATAGATACAGCAGGTATTAGGGATGCTGAAAATATAGTGGAGCAAATAGGGGTAGATAGGGCTAAGGATATGGTGAATAAGGCAGATTTAATTATAGCTGTATTTGATGCTTCTGAAACTTTAACTGATGAAGATTTCCATATTATAGATATAATCCAAGATAAAAATACTATTGTATTATTAAATAAATTAGATCTTCCCAATGAATATGATAAAGAGTATTTACAAAATTTAATACCCAATAAAAAGATAATTACGACCTCTATTGCTACTGGTATAGGGATAGATGAATTAGAAAACACCATTAAAGAAATGTTTTATAGTGGAGAACTTAATATAGAAAGTGATGCTATAGTTACTAATATGAGACATAAAAATCAACTAATTAAAGCTGAAGAAAATATATTAGATGCTATTAATGGAATTAAAATCAATATGCCTTTAGATTGTATAGAAGTGGATATAAGAAATTGTTGGGATAATTTAGGAGAGATTACTGGAGATGGCATTGGTGAAGATATATTGGATAAAATATTTTCTGAATTTTGCATAGGAAAATAGTTTGTAATGAGGTGCTAATATGAAGGATGTTAAAAAATTTATTGCAGGAAATTATGATATTATAGTTGTTGGAGCAGGGCATGCTGGTTGTGAAGCAGCTTTGGCTTCTAGTAGAATGGGTATGAAAACTTTGATTCTTACCATTAGTCTAGACTCCATAGGAGATTTACCTTGTAATCCTAATATAGGAGGTACTGGAAAGGGACATTTAGTTAGAGAAATAGATGCACTAGGTGGAGAAATGGCTTTAGTTATAGACAAGTCTTTTATACAATCTAGAATGTTAAACACCTCTAAAGGTCCTGCAGTACATTCTTTAAGGGTTCAAGCAGATAAAAGAAAATATCATGAGGAAATGAAAAAGGTATTAGAAAATGAGCCTAATCTTGTATTACAGCAAGGGGAAGTAGTAGAAATTATTGTAGAGGAAAATGTAGTAAAAGGAGTTATGACTAAAACAGGAGCAGTTTATAATGGAAAGGCTGTAATTTTAGCCACTGGTACTTATTTAAAAGGTAGAATTTTTATGGGGGAAGTGAATTATGCCAGTGGACCTGGTGGATTATCTCCTTCTAATTATCTTTCTGATTCTTTAACTAAATTAGGTATAAAATTAAGAAGGTTTAAAACTGGTACCCCAGCAAGGGTTCATGGTGGTACTTTAGATTATTCTAAAATGGAGATACAGCCTGGAGATGAGGAGATTATACCTTTTTCTTTTTTAAACATGGGGAAAAAATTTGACATTGAACAGGTTCCCTGTTATTTAACCTATACTACAGAAGAAACTCATGAAATTATAAGAGAGAATTTACACAGATCTCCTATGTATTCAGGTGAAATAGAAGGTGTAGGACCTAGATATTGTCCTTCCATAGAAGATAAAGTAGTAAGATTTTCTGATAGAAAAAACCATCAAGTGTTTATTGAACCAGAGGGTTTAAGTACTAAAGAAATGTATGTACAAGGGGTAAGTTCAACATTACCTGAAGAAGTGCAATTTAAAATGTATAAAACCATAATAGGATTGGAAAATGTTCAATTTATGCGTTCTGCTTATGGAATAGAATACGATTGTATAGATCCTAGAATATTAAAAAGAACTTTAGAACATATGGAAATTAATAATTTGTTTTTTGCAGGTCAAATTAATGGCTCTTCTGGATATGAAGAAGCTGCAGCTCAAGGGTTAATTGCTGGGATAAATGCAGTACTTAATATAAAAGGTGAAGAACCTTTTATATTAGATAGGTCTGAAGCTTATATAGGGGTATTAATAGATGATTTAGTGACCAAAGGAACTAATGAACCCTATAGAATGATGACATCTCGTGCAGAATATAGATTAACCTTAAGACAAGATAATGCTGATTTAAGATTAACAGAAAAGGGATATAAAATAGGACTTGTAACAGAAGAAAGATATAGAATTACTATGGAAAAAAAGGAAATGGTAGAAAAAGAATTAAATAGATTAAAAAAGGTACAATTGACACCTACAGAAGAAACCAATAGAATATTAGAGGAATTAGGTAGTGTACCTATTAAAACTGGAACTAGTTTATATGATTTAATTAAAAGGCCAGAATTAAAATATGAGGAATTAGAAGTATTGGATAAGGATAGGGAATCCTTGCCAAGGGAAATAAGACTTCAAGTGGAAACTCATATTAAATATGAAGGCTATATTAAAAAACAAATGTCCCAAATTGAACAATTTAAGAAATTAGAAGAGAAGAAATTAGATGAAAATCAAGATTATAATGAAATAAAAGGTTTAAGTAATGAGGCAAAACAAAAATTAAACCAAATTAAACCAGACTCAGTAGGTCAGGCTTCTAGAGTGTCAGGAGTATCCCCTGCAGACATTAATGTAATATTAATATATTTAGAGCAGAAGCGAAGGAGGGGCGCCAAAAATGACTAATGTAAATACTTTAATAGATGGAGCAAAAACAATAGATATTAATTTGTCTGAAAAGCAAATTGAAAAATTTATTTTATATAAAAAACTATTGCAGGAATGGAATAAAAAAATTAATATTACATCTATTACAGAAGATAGGGAAGTAGATATTAAGCATTTTATAGATAGTATAGTACCTATAAAGACTAATTTATTTAATGGAAAACTTAAAGTAATAGATATAGGTACAGGAGGTGGATTTCCTGGAGTACCTTTAAAAATTATTAATGAAGATTTAGATATATTATTATTAGATAGTACCAATAAGAAAATTAGATTTTTAGATGAGGTAATTGAGAAATTAGAATTAAAAAATATTGAAGCCTATCATGGAAGGGCTGAAGAATTAGGAAGAAATGAAGAGTTTAGAGAAAAATATGATATTGCCATATCTAGGGCTGTAGCATCCTTAGATACTCTTTCTGAATATGCATTGCCTTTGGTAAGTATTGGTGGACATTTTATTGCTATGAAAGGGCCTGATGTAGAAGAAGAATTAAAATTGGGACAAAATGCTATTAAACTATTAGGAGGTAAAGTAAAAAATATAGAAAAAATACAATTACCTAATACAGATATAATCCATAGTTTGATAATTATCGAAAAAATAAAAGCTACTCCGACAAAATACCCAAGAGCAGGTGGCAAACCAAAGAAGCAACCGTTGTAATTAAAGGGAATTTGTCGTTAAAAACTTTGGGAAATAAGAAGGAAATAAATATAGTTTATGGAATATTAGTATTAATATTTAATTATAAATTGGGGAGAGGAATTAAATGAATAAAACAGAGTTAGAAATTAAAAATATTCCAATTAGTTCAATCAAACCAAATCCATATCAACCAAGAAGAGATTTTAATAAAAAGTCTTTGGAGGAATTAAGTCAATCTATTAAATCCTTTGGAGTATTACAACCTATTAGTGTAAGAAAACTTCAAAATGAAAATTATGAGCTTATAGCAGGAGAAAGAAGATTAAGGGCTTCTGAAATAGCCCAGCTTAATGAAATTCCAGCAATTGTATTTGAATATAAAGACAATGAATCTGCAATGATTGCATTAATTGAAAACTTACAAAGGGAAGATTTAAATTTTATTGAAGAAGCAGAAGGTTTTAATAATCTCATAGTAGACCATGGGTTTACCCAGGCAGAATTAGCTGAAAAAATTGGAAAGTCCCAATCTACTATTGCAAACAAATTGAGATTGTTAAAATTGCCAGAGGATATACAAAGGAGTTTAGTAGAGTATGGATTAACTGAAAGACATGGACGAGCTTTATTAAAACTACCAGATGACGAATTAAGGCGAGAGGTTTTAGACAAAATTGTTAAAAATGGACTAAATGTTAGTAAGACTGAGGATTTAGTAAATGATATATTAAACGATTTAACAGCTGTAGAAAAAAAAGAAGAAAAACAAAATATTAAAGCTTTAATAAGTACAAAAATTTATTTAAACACTATTAAAAAAGCCTATACTGCAATTAAAGATAGTGGAGTAGATGCAAAATACAAGGAAAAGGATATGGGAGATTTTGTGGAAGTTACAATTAAAATTCCTAAGAATTGAAAATGTTTCATGAGAAACATTTTCTTTTTTTTTGAAAAGTGAGGGATTTAGGTAAGAGGTGAGCTTTTAATTAGATTATGGTATAATATATCAATGTATAATAATTTAAAAAGGATGGAAATCAAAATGGCAAGACGTAAAGAAATTAAAGAATTGTACTACATAAGAGCTATAGCTGCCATGGGAATATTAATACTTCATGCAACAGCTGGTTTTGTAACATATTCAGAATTTGGTTCGAGAGCTATGTATTTGGCCATATTTTTAAATCAATTTTTTAGATTTGGTAGTCCTATATTCATGATGGTTTCAGGATTAGTACTATTTTATAATTATAGATCTATAGATGAATTTGATACTAAAAAGTTTTATAAAAAGAAAGTTAAATTTATTTTAGTACCCTATATAATATGGTCTACTATATATTTTTTATATCCCCATTTTGCCCATAATTTACCTATGACTGTTGAAAAATTAAAGAGCTTTGGTAGAGTTATATTATTAGGAGAGGCATATTCTCATTTATATTTTATTTTTCTTATATTTCAATTTTATATTGTATTGCCATTACTTATAAAGTATTTGGCCAAGCCTATGGAAGAGAATCCCCTAAAGGTTTTTATTTTCTTTTTCATATTTCAAGGTAGTATACTTGTATATAGCTATTATTTTAAAAACCCTAATGCAACAGGAATTATTAGATTATTTAATGGATATCATTGGAAGTCTCTATTTAGTTGGTCCTTTTATTTTATAACTGGAGGCTTAATAGGAATCCATTATGAAAAAATAGTAGATTTTATTGAGAAAAATATAGGGAAGATATTTGTAGGATATATTATATCCATGGCTCTTTATATAGGACATGTTTATTATATTATTTTAAGTAATGGTAATAGAGATTTATATTCGAAATTTGGTTCCATTAGACCCCATACTATGATATATGCTATATTTACTATGCCAGTTCTTATATGGCTAACAAGGAAAATGGTAGGAAAATATGATGTCTTAAAAAACTTTGGAACTTATTCTTTTGGAATATATTTTTCACATCCATTGATATTAGGAGAAATATTGAGGAATTTAAAAGGTTATTTTCCAAAATACATAGGATATAGTAGACTATCCTCTTTGATATTAGTATGTGGATTAGGTATTGTAATAACATTTATATTTGTGCTTTTAATTGGAATGTTAGAAAATAGATGGCTTTTAATTGGCAAGGTTCCTAAGTATGAGTTTGGAAGTACTAGAAAAAAGAAAACAGCTTAGTAGAATGGCAAAATTATTTTGCCATTCTTTTTTTAAAGCTCTGTAGTTTTTTTACTATATGTTTTAATAATAAGAAATGAAAGAAATATTACCTGCGAAAATTGTAATTATACTTAATCAGCTAAATTAGCATATATTATGGTCCAAGGAATTGTTTTTAATGGTATAATGAAGGTAAATAAAAATATACATTTATGGAGGAAAATTATGTTTTTAGGTATGGATGGTAAATATAGTGCATTTGAGGAATTGATGCATTATTATCATTTTAGTTTTTCTACATACTATTCTCTGTTTTTTATTGTGCTTGTAAACTGTATTAAGGCAATAATAAATTTTATTTCTATTAAAAAAGGGAAAACATTAAATAAGACCGCAGGTAGTATTGATTTATTTGTAAGCATATTGGCAGGTATGGGGCTAGGGTATGGGCTGATTTTTCAGGGGATATTATCTGATGTTTCAATTAAGTATTTCGAAGTTTGGGGTTATAAAATGATTGTTTTATGCGTAGTTTGTTTTATTTTATTTATTATTCAATTGATTTTTACATTAAAAATTAGAGGTATTAGAGACAAATATTTATATAGATAGTTATTGTGGATTTTTAGGTGATGGTGTAGCATTTAAGATAGTTGAGCTTTAGGGTCTAAGACCTAAAAAAATGACTCCAACAATTTTGAACTGTTAATTATGCATTGTGAATTACTAAGACAAATCTTTTATATATTGTTCATGAAAACTAAAAATAGAATTTATAAAGGAGAGAAACTATGCTCAATACAAAACAAATTAAATCAGGTATTTTTGGAGCCATTTTTGCTGTTCTTGGTGCATTATTACGATTATTTGCATATGATATAGTCTGGCCAAGAGAATATAATTATAGTGGACCTAGGGAAAATACAATCTGGGCAATTAAAGAAAAGGCATATCAAGATATAGGTATAGCTTTTTTAATATTTGGATTGGCTGTTGTACTAGTTGTAGTAATTAATTGTTTATGGACTCAGCCATCTACAGGAGATAATTAAGTATAAAGGCGGGATACAGATGATGCTCCTAATATATTATAAAGGTAAAAGTTATGAAATGTCCATACTGTAATAAAGAAATAGAAATAGGTTTATTAGAAGATGGAAGACGACTTTGTATACATGATATAATCTTTCAAAAATGGAGGGTTATTTATGGAAAAGGTTAAAAGTATTTTTAAAATTAAATTTGAAGAAGATATTCAAAATATGCAGTTATTGGATGGAGTTTTTGCATTATTATTTTATTTATATTATATGATTTTAATATTTTGTTTCGGATTAATTGTGTTTAATATAGATATATATGTCAATTGGGGAAATAATTTTATTAATTCGAGTATGTATAGATTTATCTTTTATATTCCAATTACTATATAAAGTATATTACCAATTATATTGATAATTCAATTTCGGAAACAAAGTATCAGTTCTTTAGGAATTAGAAAAACAAATGTAGTAAAATCTATATTTTTAGGAATTCTATTTAGCCTACCTTTTCTTATTCCCAATATTAAAAATGGAATAATATATAATTATGAATTTAAAAATGTAAAATTTCTAATATGGGACTTTTTATATTTTTTAATACCTATAGCCTTTTATTTGCTTTGGAATAGCACTTGTTTTACAGCAAAAGGAAAGTTAAAAATGTTATTTTGTATATAATAACAATTCTTTTGATTATTGTTTTGGGACTTACACTAACAACGGATATAGAAAAGTATGAAAGAGTTTAAAAACTAAAGGATTACCCTCTTTTGAGCAAGGTTAAATATTTTTATTGAATTTTCTAGTGAATTGAGAGAAATGAATTATGTGCAACAGAAAATTTGTTGTCTTTAATTTAGCAAAATAATATGAAAGGATGTTCATTATGAAAGTATATAGCTGGGAAACATTAATTGTTACAATTTTAGTATGTGGAGTAGCTATTATATTCCAAGTTAAAAACATAATAGAAGGGGATTCATTATCCTATTTATATTTAATATTCTGGATCTATCTTACACTTAAGGGGCTTTGGGTATCCCTTACTAGGGAAGGATACGAAGAAGATTGGTTTAGAGAGACTGTACATAGTAAGGCCACTAGAAAACTTTTTGGTTCATGGGCTCCCATCATTACATTGGGAGGGTACATCATAATTATTTTAGCAGGAGTAATTGCTAAGTTTATACCTTCTTCAAAGTACCTCCCTATTGGACTTTTATTTGTAGGCTTAATTTATAATATTGTGATTGCAACATTATTAAGGAAACAAATTAAAATAGAAAAAAAAGATTATTTTTAAAAATTGTTTCACATGAAACATTTTTTACAAAAACCTCTAAAAACATTTCTTTTTTCACTCTCAATCTGATATTATATAATAAAAGCACATAATAGGAGTGTAAAAAATGGCACGGATTATTACCATATTTAATCAAAAAGGTGGAGTTGGTAAAACCACTACTGTAATAAATTTAGCTGCAGCATTGGGGAACTTAGGTAAAAAGATTCTAGTAGTAGATATAGACCCTCAAGGCAATGCAACTAGTGGATTAGGTATAGACAAGTCTAATCTAGAACTATCTATTTATGATGGATTAATTAATGGAGTTAATTTAGATAAAATAATTTTCCAATCTTCTGCGGAAAATGTAGATATAATTCCTTCCAATGTAGACTTAGCTGGTGCAGAAATTGAACTTATAGAAATAGAGGAAAGGGAATTAATATTAAAAAAATCTATTGAAACTATAGAAAATAGATATGATTATATATTTATAGATTGTCCACCATCTTTAGGACTATTAAGTATAAATGGTTTATCTGCATCTCACAGTGTTTTAATCCCTATTCAATGTGAGTACTATGCTTTGGAAGGGGTTAGTCAATTAATGGACACTATAATTCTGGTTAAAAAAGGTTTGAATCCAGAATTGGAAATTGAAGGGGTAGTTCTTAGTATGTTTGATGGAAGAACTAATCTATCTATTCAAGTTGTAGATGAAGTAAAAAAATATTTTAAAGGTAAAGTATATACTTCTATTATACCTCGCAATGTAAGATTAGCTGAAGCACCGTCTTATGGATTATCTATTATAGATTATGATCCTAAATCTAAGGGGGCGGAAGCTTATATGGAATTAGCTGAGGAGTTTTTATATATGGAGGAGGTGGAAATTTAGATGGCGACTAAGAAACGAGGTTTGGGAAAGGGACTAGCTGCACTATTACCAGATGAACCTATATCAGATTTATTAGAGGAAGAATTGGACAAGGAATCTATAACAAATATTGATATAAATTTAATTGAACCAAATAAAGACCAACCTAGAAGACAATTTGAAAAAGAATCTTTACAAGAGCTAAAAGAATCCATTGAACAATTTGGAATTATACAACCAATAATAGTTAGAAAGAAAGAAGATAAATATGAAATTATAGCAGGTGAAAGACGGTGGAGAGCTGCAAAAGCTGCAAAATTAGAAAATATTCCTTGTATTATTAGAAAAACAGATGATAAAGAAGCTATGAAACTTGCTTTAATTGAAAATATACAAAGACAAGATTTGAATCCCATTGAAGAGGCTATGGCCTATAAATCTTTAATTGAAGAGTATAAATTAACACAAGAAGATTTAGCAAAAACCATTGGAAAAAGTAGATCATATATAGCCAATACTGTAAGGCTTTTAAACTTAGATAAAGAAATTATAGAAAATATTCAAGAAGGCAAATTAACAGCAGGTCATGGTAGAGCATTATTATCTATACCTAATAAAAAAGAAAGATTAAAAACTGCCAATGCCATAATAAACGATAAAATAAATGTAAGGGATGTTGAAAATATTGCTAAAAAGTCTAAGGGCAAAAAGTCTAAGACTAAAGCCAAAGCTACAAAGGACCCTTTTATAATAGATATTGAAGAAAAGCTAATGAGAACATTAGGTACTAAAGTAAATTTAATTTCCAAACAAAATGGCGGGAAAATAGAAATTGAATTTTACAGTGATGAAGATTTAGAAAGAATAATAGAAGTTATATCAGAATAATGTTTCACATGAAACATAAAGGGAGTTGAAATAATGGAAGTTAATATATATCAAGTAGATGTTTTTACTCATAAACCCTTTGGAGGGAACCCAGCGGGAATAGTTCCAGATGCTAGAGGCTTAAAAGATATAGATATGCAAAATATAGCTAAAGAAATGAATATTTCAGAAACTGTATTTATTATTCCAATAGATGAAAACAATTATGAAATTAGATTTTTTACTCCTGTGTCAGAGGTGGATTTATGCGGCCATGGAACAATTGGAGCTTTTTACACTTTAGCATATATGGGATATATACCATCAATTAATAATGGAATAAAAAAAGTATATCAAAATACAAAAGCAGGAAAATTGGGAGTAGAAATATTTTTTAAAAATGGTGAAGTGGAAAAAGTGCTAATGGAACAAGCTAAACCTCAGGAATTAAATATTATTAAAGATATAAATCCATTATTAGAATGTTTTAATATTAAAGAAAGTGATATAGGCATAGGGGATGAATTTATAAATCCTAGAATTGTTTCCACTGGCTTACCAGATATACTTTTGCCATTAAAAGAAAAGAACATA
>JAAZMA010000320.1 GCA_012799055.1 Tissierellia bacterium | reverse complement strand
TAGGCCTTGGCCCTTGCATTTCCACCATGAATTATTATGGAAAACACTATTTCTTCTAAATTGTTCATCTTATTTCCCCCTAACTACGTGTTTATATCTATAAAAGCACCAGTAAAACTGGTGCTTTTATTATTTAGTTACTGTTTTCCCTTGTTCTTCTTTTAATAATTGTTTTTCATATGCTTTAAAGAATGGATAATATATAGCTGTTGTAATTAATATATTTATAATTACTAAAATAATAGCTCTCCAATCTCCAGCAGTTGCCAAATAAGCTCCTATTGGTGCTGGTAAAGTCCAAGGTGCTACAATAGATGGTCTTCTGACAATATTAAAATACATAGCTAAATAACTAATAGCTCCAGTAATAATAGAGCCTACAACAAAAGGTATACCTAATATTGGATTTAACACTATGGGAGCACCAAATATAATTGGCTCATTTATATTATAAATTCCTGGCATTATACATGCCTTTCCTAAGCTTTTTAGATAGTCTGATTTAGAATTTAAAAAAAGCAAAACCAATCCTAAGGTAGCTCCCGAACCGCCTATTAATACAAACCATTGGAAAAAAGGTTCTGATATAATATTAGGTAAATATTTAGTACCTTTCCCAAAGGCTAACATATTTTCATTGATTAACACTAGCCATATTGGGCGAATTATTGAACCTATTACTGAAATCCCATGTATACCTGCTATCCATGATAGTGTAATTAATAATATTATTATCAATGTTCCTGGTAATGTATTTACTACTTTTACTAATGGTTTAAATAATTTATTAATAAATACTTGTATATCAAGGCCTAATATTATTCTTACTAACCAAATAATAAGTATTACAAGCCCTATAGGTATTAAAGTTTCATAAAATTTCCTTACTGAATCAGGCGTATTTTTTGACATTTTTATTGTTGCGCCTTTAGTCTTTAACATCCTTATTGCCTCTACAGTAAAAATTGATATTAATATAGCCGTAAACAATCCTGAACCACCAAAATTTTCCATTGAGGATACAAAACTTCTTTCATTTATATCCAATGGGATTGTAGCCATAATAAAGGATACCATTGCCAATATTCCACATGGTATTCCATCTAATTGGTAGGACAAGGCTAAACTATAAGCAATTCCAAAAGATGTATATAATGACATTAAGCCTATTGTAAGTCTAAAAGGTATTAAAATATTTTCTACTAATTCTAGGCTCATGTTTTCTGCTAATTTAGGTATTGGTGGATAAGCAATTATTAGAAAAATTGACCCAACTACTATTAGTGGAGAAATATACCCAATACCATTACGTATAGCTTTTAAATGTCTTTGTTCAGATAATCTTGCCATAGGCAATATTATAGTCTTTTCAAGCCATTGAAAAAGTTTTTCCATAATTCTCCCTCTTATAAATACTTTTTAATTTGCTCCATTAAATTTTCTCCACCTAAAGGACTATAATTTTGAGGCAATATTAATTCTATGGGGATGTCTTTTTCTTTAGCTTCCATCTTTAAATTATCAAATCTATGCCTAATTTGTGGTGCTACTAAAACTAAATCCCAGTTATTTTCAATTTCATTGGTAAATTCTCCAGTACCTATTGATTTAATATTAATTTCTATATTTTCTTTTGCTGCCTCAGTTTTTATTGCATTTACTACTATAGCGCTAGACATTCCTCCTGAACATATTATTAATACATTAATCATCTTAGTCCCTCCTAAAGTGCCAATTTATATTCTATTACTTTATAGATTGAGCCATTAAACTTATTTAATAAATCTACTGCCTCATCATAGTCGCAATTAGTTTCTACCATAACTATTGCTACTTTAGGACTATTCTTTGACAGTTCTAAATATTTTTGGGCATTTTCTTCGTCAATTCCTGTAGCCTCCATAATAATTCTTTTAGATCTTTCTATTAATTTCGCATTAGATGGACTTAAATCCACCATTAAATTACCATATACTTTGCCAATTTTTATCATAGACGCAGTAGTAAGCATGTTTAATACCATTTTTTGAGCAGTACCTGCCTTTAATCTAGTAGAGCCTGTAATTACCTCTGGTCCTACTATTGGTGTTATTGAAATACTTGCTAAT
Organism: Tissierellia bacterium; assembly: GCA_012799055.1. GTDB lineage: Bacteria > Bacillota > Clostridia > Tissierellales > Tepidimicrobiaceae > JAAZMA01. Next base: position 9,555 of record JAAZMA010000320.1, on the reverse strand, counting down.
TTGGGAAGTTTACTATTGTTATTACAAGATAGTCCAATAGTAGTAGCCCCTATACTATTAGCATATTCAATAGCCCCTAATACATAAGGAGTATTACCACTAGCTGTAATCCCCACTACAGTATCTATTTCTGTAAGATTTACATTTTTTAAATCCTCTTTTCCTGCTTCTGTACTGTCCTCTGCACCTTCCGTTGCAGTAATTATAGCATCATAACCCCCTGCTATTAATCCAATTACCTGATCCTTGTCTGTACTAAAGGTAGGTGGACATTCAGAAGCATCTAGAATACCTAGTCGACCACTGGTTCCAGCACCTATATATATTAATCTTCCACCACTTTGAAAAGATTCAATTATTTTGTCTACAGCCTTTGCAATATTATGTAATTCTTTTTCAACTGCATAAGCTACTTTTTTATCTTCTTCATTCATAATTTCTAGTATTTCAATGGTAGATTTTTTATCTATATTTTTTGTCCTTTCATTTAACATTTCAGTTATTAATTCCATTTTTTACCTCCATAATATTGTCTATATTTTTTTAGATTCTAAAGCCTCTCTGGTTATTTCTAAATACCTATTTACATCATCATACCGCTTGCAGGCAACACCTATAAAAAGACTATCTATAACATATAATTGTGCTATTCTAGAAGCCATAGCTCCAGATCTAAAGTTATTTTCCACATTTGCTGTATGTAAAACTATATTAGCTGCTTCTTCAATGGGGTTTTTACCATATTGAGTTATAGCTATGGTAGTGGCATTTCTTTCTTTAGCAATATTTAATATGTCAATAGTTTCTTTGGTTCTACCTGAATGAGATATTCCCACTGCTACATCTTTATCTGTCAAATGTACTACAGAAGTCAATTCTATATGATTATCAAAATACATAAAACTTGGAATATTAATTCTAGTAAATTTATATTGGGCATCTAATGCTACAATAGATGAAGCACCTGCACCAAAAAAATATACCCTTTCTGCATTATCTATAGCTTTAATTGCCTTATCTAAATTATCCAGGTTTAAAATTTGTTTAGTTTCTTCAATAGCCTGAATACTACCTAAGGCCATTTTTTCCATTATAATAGATGGAGTATCATCTACATTGATAATTTCGTGGATTATTCTCTTTCCTTTTGATTTTTTTACAATACTCATAGATATGCCAAGCTTTAAATCTTGATAACCAGCCAATCCAAGAGTTTTGCAAAATCGAATCACACTTGCTTCACTTGTTTTGCTTTTTTTTGCCATTTCTGCAACTGATAGTTTCATAGCTTCCTGTGGGTTTTCAAGTATATATTTTGCTATTTTTTTCTCTGAAGGCGTAAAACTGTTCATCCCCTGATTTATTTTAGTTAAAACCATCCTAGACATTATTGTCCCCTTCCTTAATTTGTTTTAATATATTAGTCTCATTATATTTAATGCCTTTGTCTTCCCAAGCTAATATAAGAGCCCCTATTCCACTACTAAACTTATTTTCAACTACTTTACATTGAGGATTTTCATTTTTTAGAAACTTAATAAACTTCTCCCTAATAAATCTAGATTTTTCAAATATACCTCCTGCTAAAGCTATATTAATAGATCCCCCAATTTTTTTATAAGTAGTATTAGTCATATTTACTAAATCCATAATTCCCCTATTTACAATCTCAGTAGAAACTTTATCTCCTTCACTAGCTGCTTCAATTACTAATGGTGCAAGCTTTGCAATTTTGGCCTTTTCTCCAATATTACTATATACATATTTAGGTATTTCTTCTTCTGTATTAAAACCTAAATAGTCTAATACTTTATTACTTATAATAGTTTTTTCTCCTCTACCATCATAGGCTTTCATTATGGCTATAAGCCCTTCCCTACCAAAGTAGTAGCCACTACCCTCATCTCCCAATATATGTCCCCAGCCACCAGTCCTATGTAGTTTGCCACTACTGTCTATTCCTAAGGAAATTGAACCTGTACCACTTATGGTAATAATCCCTTTTTCCTCCCCATGGGCAGCCACAATAGATATATATGCATCACTATTTATAATAATTTTATTTTCAATCCCAATTTCCCTTATTATTTCTTCTATAACTTGTCTATCTTCCTTTCTTCCAGCTCCTGCTAAGCCTAAGGATACAATTTCTATTTCTTCTTTATTTATATTTATTTTATTGCAGAGAGAATTTATAACCTGTTGCAAAGACTCTTTTGTTGTAATTTTACCTGCTGATAAATAATTGGAACTACCCCCAATTGCTGAAGCTAAAATATTTCCATCTAAATCTGAAATATAAGCTTTTGTTTTAGTTCCTCCACCATCAATTCCTATTATATACATTAAAAGCCCTCCAAGTTTAAAATACTATATTTTAAAAAAGTTTCCACCATAATAAATCCAATCTTTTAGTATTGTTATATTGGAACCTTTCATATTTGTAATCTTTACTTTTTTTCTACTATTTTTATTTAATTGATATAATGAACCATTATCAGATTCATTTACATAATAAATTTCATTTTCATATGCATTTATAAAAGATACTTTGTCATCCACAAGTTTTTCTTTCCCTTTTCCATCTACACTAATTTCATATAATTTACATCCATCTTCATAATTACTATAATATATGGATTTATCATATACTGCCATAAACAGGGTTTCATCATCACATATTTTCTCTCTATTTGAACCGTCAATCTTAATTCTATAGATTTTATAATGGTCTAATTCATTAATATAATAAATCCAATTGCCTAATACTACCATATCTTCAACAGCATCCTGTGTCAATTGTATTCTACAAGAACCATCTATGGATATTTTATAAATATTGTTTTTTTCTATTGAATAATAATTGGTCATTCTAATATAATAAATCCAATTTCCATGAACCACCATATTCCTAACTGGTTCATTGACAATTAATTTCCCATGGTTTCCATTAATATCTACTTTGAAAATCCCACGTTTAAAAGGATTTATCCAGTTACTATAATAAATCCAATTATCTACTAAATTTAAATTCCATACCCTATCTTCTAAAAGCTTTGTGTTTAAATTATACAATTTGTCTTCAGCTTTATTTTTTTTTATTTTATATAAATAATCTGATGAAGCACCATAAATATCCCCAATTCTATTTACATAATAAATATAATCTTCATCCTCAACTGCTAAACCATTGTTAACTACATTTCCCGGTAAATCTTCTGAAATTTTATATTCTCTATTAAAGCTGTTATAGCAATTAAATTTAAAACTATAATAATTATCATAGTCTCCATATTTAGAATTATATTGTCCAATGGAATTAGCCTTTTTAATAAATATTAGTATTTCATATAATCCTGCTTCTAATCTTTTGTCATAATGAAGGGAAAATTCTTCTATAACTGGTATTGGTCTAGTATAACCTTTAGTAATTTCTTCGTATTCTTCATTGTCTAATTTAATAAATACTTTATAGACAATATCCTCATACCCTTCTAAAGCAGAATAATCACCATCGTATTTAGAAAAAATATTTATATTAATCTTTTCTCCACTTAAAACTGGATATTTATCTATTCCAGCATATTCCACAAAAGGCTTTTGTTCTTCTATACTTAAGGATGTAAGTTCTCCATAATTTTTAACATATTTTTCATTTAATGTATTGTTTTCTGACACCATTTAATATCCCCCCTCAATAGAATTAAAATATTTTTCTATTGCCATTAATGAAGCTTCAGCTATCTTTTCTCTATATATTCTATGCATCATCATCTTGGCATCAGATTCATCTGATAAAAAGCTAGCTTCCAGTATAATAGCTGGACACCAACAAGAATTTAAGACCCCAAGGTCAGGTCTATCTTGAAGGGGGGTAATGTTTGTGCCTATTTTATTAGCCACTTCTTCTAATAAAATAGTCCCAAATTTTTTCCCTGACCTTGGTGCATTTGAATTATATAAAACTGTAGTACCGCGAAGTGCATGTACAGTTTCTACAGACATATCTAATGGTACAGAATTATTATGAATTGAAAAAAATAAGTCTGCCTGTAACAAATTTGCCATATCTGTTCTATCTAATAATCCAATATCTTTATCAGTATTTCTTGTTAAATATACTTCATATCCTTTTTCCTTTAATTTCTTTGCTAATCTCTTAGCAATATCAAGATTTAAATGTTTTTCATATAAAAAATTATCAGCTGCCCCAAGTTGAGCGCCACCATGACCTGGATCAATGACTATTAGTTTGGAAGTTTTAATATTCTTTTTAATAGATAGAATATTAATATATGTTCTAAAATCATATACATTGTCTTCTATTTTACTATATCTTCTTTTTACATTTGAAATTTTAAAAGATATATTGTCATAAAAATAAAATTCTATCTCAACTTTTTCATTTTTCTTTGTTATTTGAACATCTTTTATAAATTTACTATTCGTTACAATGGTTTTAAAATCATATCCATTATCTAGTAAGTTAATATTATATATTGAAATTTGCACTTTGTTTTCATATGCTTCTATATTATACTTAGGCTTTACTGTATATTCTGCAATATCAATTGAATCTTGTACTCTAATTTTTTCAATAATCGGTATACCAAATGTGCATATATTTTCAGTTTCACAATATTTTATATCCTCTTGTGAAGTATATTTTATTTTGTTCATATTTTACAATTGCCTCCTTTAGTATGCTTTCCTTTTAAATTAAAGGTGAAGGCTTTAATTAATATAATAGATTACATCCTGTTTTTTTATCAAACAAATATATAGCATTAGGTGTAAAAGATACATTTACTTTATCATCAGTTTTAATATCAAATCTAGTTTGAGTTTTAATTATAATTGGTTCTCCATATAGGTTACTGTGTATAAGCATTTCATTCCCCATAAGTTCTGATACATCTACATTTATTTCAAAACTTTCAGGATTCTTATCTGTAAGATTAATTTTTCCAGGTCTTATTCCAAATCTAATAGGTTGATTTTTTATACCCTTTGATTTTAAAATTTGATTTTTACTTTCTGGAACATTTATTTTATGATTATGAAATAATATATAATATTCATTGTCTTCTACAATTAATTCTCCGTCAAATAAATTTATTTGTGGCGTTCCTATAAAACTAGCAACAAATTCATTTATGGGATTTTCGTAAACTTCTTGCGGTGTTCCATTTTGTTGAATCAATCCATCCTTCATAATCACAATTCTGTCTCCTAGTGTCATTGCCTCTGTTTGATCGTGAGTCACATAAATAAAGGTAGTGTCCAGTCTTTTATGAAGCTTTATAAGCTCTGTTCTCATTTCATTTCTAAGTTTAGCATCTAAATTTGAAAGAGGTTCGTCCATTAAAAACACTTTAGGATTTCTAACTATAGCCCTTCCTATGGCAACTCTTTGTTTTTGCCCCCCTGATAGTGCACGAGGCTTTCTATCTAAATATTCTTCTATATTCAAAATTTTTGCAGCATCTTTTACTCTTTTATCAATTTCAGCTTTGTCTACTTTCCTCATTTTTAGACCAAAGGCCATATTGTCGTAAACACTCATATGAGGATATAGGGCATAATTTTGAAATACCATTGCAATGTCCCTATCTTTTGGTGGCACATTATTTACTAAGGTGTCATCAATGTATAATTCACCAGAGGTAATTTCTTCTAATCCTGCCACCATCCTTAATGTGGTAGTTTTCCCACAACCTGAAGGTCCTACTAAAACAATAAATTCTTTATCTTCTATTTCTAAACAAAAATCTTCAACAGCCGTTACATCACCATCATATACTTTATATATATTTTTAAATAAAATAGATGCCATATTATTATTTACCCCCTTATTCTATAAATATTATCATTATAAATTAAAACTTCTTATAGTAATTGCCTTGTGAATATATTATTATTCTTTCAATCCTCCCATAAGAAAACCTTTATTAATTTTATCTTGGAATAAAATATATAGTAATATTGTTGGGATTGTAGCAAGAATTACAGCTGCAAATAATACAGTCCAGGTTGCATTATATTGTTGTTGTACCTGTAATCTTCTTAAGCCTACTGCCACTGTTTGAACCTTTGGGTTAGTTAGTAATATTGAAGGCATAAAGTAATCATTCCATATACCAATAGCATTAATTATACCAACTGCAATAGTAGCCTCTCTAGCCATAGGAAACATAATTTTCCAAAACACAGTGAAATGGCTAGCTCCATCAATAAATGCAGCTTCTGCATAGCTCCAAGGTATATTTTTAAAGAAAGAATAATATATTAACATACTGGCACCTAGTCCTCCTGCATACATAATTATAAGCCCATACACATTAAAAAGATGTGTTTTTTTCATAAATACATATAAAGGAGCAAGTGTTCCAACAGAAGGAAGCAAAAATCCAGCTATAACTAAACTATAAATCAATTTATTTGTTTTAAATTTATAATTTGCTAATACATAAGCAGTGCCAGCTGAAAGTACAAGTTGAAGAGCTGTTGATATTATTGTAACTATAAAACTTACTTTAAAATAAGATAACATATTAGTTTCTTTTAAAACTCTAATATAATTATTAAAATTGAATTTTTCTGGCAAACCCCATGCATTGGAATAAAATTCAGGAACAGTTTTAAAAGAATTAATTAATACCCATATGTATGGAAATATTAAAGAAATTGCATATATAAATAACAATACTTCCACAATTATTATAACAGGTTTGCTAAATTTTCTTTCCATATTTATCCTCCTATTTTAACTCCATTTTTCTTCCATTCTATCTAAAAACATCTTGATTAAGTAAACAACCAAAAATCCAAAAACTCCAATTGTAATACCTGCTGCTGAAGCTAGGCCATAGCTTCCTCCAGCTAAAACTTCACCCACAATTTTTAATGTAATAGTTGTGGTTCCATATTGCCCACCAGTTAATAATTCTGGTATTAGAAATATAGTAAATGCTCCAGTTGCTCCTAATATAGTTAAAGTTGATATAGTAGGCCATACACTTGGAATTATTATATGGAAAAATTCCTGCCAATTTGACGCTCCATCTATTTCAGCTGCTTCTAAAATCTCCCTTGGAATCTTAGCTATTGCACCACTTAATATTAGATTATTAAATCCAATACCAGCCCAAACTCTATATAAAAAGATATTTATTAAGGCTGTTTTAGGATCACCTAACCAAATACGAGTATACTTTCCTAAGCCAAGAAGTTCCAATAAAGTATTAACAATTCCTTGAGTAGGTCCCCATACAAAAGACCATACCATGGTCAAAACTACTATAGAAATAATATTTGGTATAAATAAAACCGTACTAAAAAATCGATGGAATGGTATCTTTTTAGAAAGAAAATATGCAATTACTAATGATAAAGGTACTACTATTAGTACATTAACCCCTACCCACAAAAATGTATTTCTAAAAGCAGTTCCCCAAGAACCTAAATTCCTAATAATTTTTTCAAAAAGTTCTACATAATTCTCCAAACCTGCAAATCTAACTTGTCCTGTAAATTTATTGATTTTTTGAAAAGAATATACAACAGTTTGGACATTCATTAATAATGTAAATATAAGCCAGTGTATAATAGGCCAAAGTAACATGAAAAATATAAAAAGGCTTTGGGACTTATCTTTCTTATTAGTATTAATTGCTATATCTTCACCATTCTTAAAATTCTTATTTCTTTTAAAGCTTGAACTTCCAGCCAAAATATTCACCCCTTATATATATATTTCATATAAATTCTCTAGGAAGTAAAATCCTAGAGAATTTATATGGTTTAAGTACTTTTGATTTTACTTATAAGTCTAAATCCTTTTTAGTATTATTATATTCAGTTTCTGCCTCTTCATAAAATGTCTTAGCAGCTTCTTCAGGTGTAGTTTCACCAGTTGCTATTTCATTTAGAAGATCGTTCCCAACAGGTTGATACATAAGTGGATTACTACCAGAGTCTGTAAATTGGAAATAATCAGGATTTGATACAACATCTTGACATGATTTAATAAAATCTGAAACCTCAACATCATCAAAATCAAATTTAAAAGGTCTCATTCCTCCAGATATTTCTAAAAATGCTCTATTAGCTTCAGGTGTTACACTAAATAATAAAAACTCTTTTGCCACTTCGGGAACTTCTGTTTTACTATAAATACCTAAATAATCTCCACCTACATTTAGAAATGCTGTAGGTTTGTCTATTTTTCCTGCTTGTGGAATTGGTCCTAATGCTATTTTATAGCCTTCTGGCCATACTTCTTCCATTTCTTGTTCTAACCAAGAACCATTAAGTATCATAGCAACTTTATTGTTTATAAATTCCATTTGAACTTGAGTATGGTCAAGTGCTGTAGTCCCTTCCATTATCCAACCTCTGTCAAATAGTTCTTTAAATTTAGTAAAGGATTCTAATATAGCAGGGTCTTTGTAAATTTCAGGGCTTGTAGGATTTTTATATTCCCCTAAGAATTTTTCAGGCCCCATAGACTGTATTTGCCATGATCTTACAAGTGGTCTCATATAATTTGGATACTTTCCTGGATAAGTTAGTGGAGCAATACCTTCAGCTTTTATGGTTTCACATAATTCTTCAAACTCTTCCCAAGTTTCAGGATACTCCCATCCATGTTCTTCAAACATATTTACATTGTAAACAATACTCATAGGACCTGCAGTCCAAGGAATAGCATATTTTTTAACTTCTGAACCTTCTGTTCCTAAGTCAAAGAAAAACTTGTCTTTAGCTGCATCTGTCATATACTCATTTAGAGTCATACCTGTTCCTGGTACTTCTCTTTCATAAAGATCTGTTAAATCCATTACTAAGCCTTGAGGTCCCCAAGTTTCCCATTTGGTACCAAGATTCATAAATACATCTGGTGCATCTACTCCACTTTCTATCATTGGAGTTAGGGTTTCCAATAGATTTGCATCCCCTGTAAGCTCAACTGTAACATTTGGATATTTCTTCTCAAATTCGGTTTTTAACCATTGGGCCCATTCCCCACCAAATCCCCCATCAAAATACATAAACTTTAATGTTACCTCTTCAGTAGGCATACCTTGCTCATTACTACCTGTTTCATCTGGTTGAATTGTAGTATCTTCTTTTCCCCCACAACCAGTTAGTACAATAGATAAAATTAACACTAAAATTAATAACTTTGAATACCGTTTCATTGAAGACTCCTCCTTAATTATATTTTCTATTTGAAAACCTTTTCTAGATTAATATTTAAATAATATAAATATTAATCTAGTTAGATTTACAAATTAGCCAATAACTTAAGAACTAAAGTTTTGAAAATAAAACCTTAATATTTATATTAATTTATAATATTTTGAAATTTTATTTCAATTGAATTATAACATAGACGGAGTTATATTTCAACAAATATTCGAAATTATATTATTATTCTATGATAATGTCATATTAAATTTATTTTGATAAAATGTCAGTATGAGAAAGGAAGAATTTAATATGACCCAAAAAGAAATCTCTAGACTTAGAGTCATCAATCAAACTATTGAT
>JAAZMA010000069.1 GCA_012799055.1 Tissierellia bacterium | reverse complement strand
CTAATTCTTTTTCAATATATAAATCTTCTAAGCCCCAAAACTTCTTAAATTCAATATAAGATTGGATGGCTTCTTTATTTTCTTTATTGTCAATTTTTATAGCCCTAATTAAAATATTTTTAGGTGTGTGTTCCATATCTATAAATTCTAATAATTGTACCTGATACCCTAAAATTTCTAAAACATTAGCCCTTAGACTATCTGTAACCAAAGATGAAAGTTTTTCTTTTATTATGCCATGTTTTAACATTGGTTCTAGTACTGGATTTTGGATTTTATCGTAAAATTCATGTTGACAACAGGGAACAGAAAGTATAATTTTTGCATTCCAGCCTACAGCCTTAACCAATGCAGCATCAGTGGCAGTATCACAGGCATGAAGTGTAACTACCATATCCACATCTTGGGCACCTTGAAAATTCTCAATATCACCATGGATAAATTTTAGTTTTCCATAGTTTAAATCCTCTGCCACTTCATTGCAAAATTTAATTACATCTTCTTTTAAATCTAGGCCTACAATATTTACATCTAAGTCTAATATATTTACTAAATAATGATAAAGTGCAAAGGTTAAATAGCTTTTTCCACAGCCAAAGTCTATAATATTTATGATTTTATCTTTTTCCAAATCTGAAATTACATCTTCTACCATTTCCAAAAATCTATTTATTTGCCTAAATTTATCATATCTTTTAGATACAACTTTTCCATTTTTATTCATAACTCCTAGCCTTATGAGGAAATCACAGGGGACATCCTCTTTTATTATATATTCTTTTTTTCTATTATGGGATAAGTCTATTTCCATTTTTGTAGGGCTTTTCTCTAAGATTTTTACTTTTCCTTTTTTAGATATTAGTATTTGATAATCAGCCTCTTTTGTAAAAAACATTCCTTGCCTAAAGTTTTTTAGAAGTTTCCCTATTTTTTCAGTAGACTCATATAGGGAAAGATTTTCATGTATTACTTTAGTCTTATAATTATATGTAAATTGGATTTTTATTTCATCCTTAATAAGCACAGGTTTAATATCTACTTTATTAAAACTTTTTTCATCTTTTTTTCTAGGATTACTTAGATTACCATCTATGATTTCTTCATTTAATATTATTTTTTCTAGTAATTCTAGTACTTCAGTCATTTTTATTCCTCCCTTACATTGTTAATTTTAGTTTATCATATTGTGATATATAATATAAGATTTAAGTGCATGTTTTTTTAGATACTTCCCTAGATTCAGAATAACAGTTAAGTGTGTATATCTGAAAGAACCTCTTATACTTAATATTTTTTTCCAATCTGGGTATATAATATTTTGAAAGGAGTGTATATATGAGTAAATTATTTTCAAATATTAAAATTAAAAATTTAGATTTGAAAAATCGTATTGTAATGGCCCCCATGTGTATGGTTGTGGCAGATGAACAGGGATATGCCAATGATTGGCATGTAATCCATTATGGTACTCGTGCCATAGGTGGTACTGGGCTTATAATTTTAGAAGCAACAGCAGTGGAAAGTCGAGGTAGGATTAAGTCTGGAGACTTAGGT
>JAAZMA010000054.1 GCA_012799055.1 Tissierellia bacterium | reverse complement strand
CTTTAGACTTCATTTATACACCACCTTTATATAATTCATAATTTAAATATGGCCAAAATATCGGAACCTGGCAAATATCGGCAAATATCTGAACCTGGTAAATATCTGAACCTGGCACTAACTTACTAACTTATTGTAAATATCGGAACCTGGCACCAACCTTAGTATAGGTTTTTGATAGGAGTGCCCTAGGGCGAACTTACTAACTTATTGAAATATCGGAACCTGCCACCCACCTTAATATAAGTTTTTAATGGGAGTGTCCCCTAGCCAACTTCCTAACTTATTGAAAACTTTATACACTTCACAATTTACTAAGTCTAGTCTATTTAAAATTGACCATTGGTCATTAGGTACAAGGACTATTATAATACTAAAATGACCAATGGTCAAATATTTTATTCAAAAATTTTTTCTATATTGAATAATGATTGGGATTTTAGTTCATATTAAATATACATAGATATGAAAGGAATAGATAATATGGAGCAAAAATTTGTTGTAGTTACTGATGAAAAATTTTCCCATCCCATGTCTAGAAAAGATGCTATAGAATTAGTTAAAAGCTACGATAATAAACAGATAACAGCCTATATAATCTCAGAAGAAGAGGCAAAAAGGATAAAAAATCCTGAAAATTTCAATACACCAAAATGGAAATAATAATTAAGTAGGAGGTAAATAAATATTTATTTACCTCCTACTTATATATACATCCAATGTTCTTCTATTTTATTTAGCCTTTAATTTTTTAACTAATGTGGCTATTAATATTCTCATTTCCCTAATTCCCAATGCTGAACACAATATTATATATAATACTACCCCTACTCCTACAGATAATAATAACATTAAAAGCTGTACAATCCATAGACTTGGCAATAATGGCGTTAATTTAAAATACATTAAATATACTACTATTCCCATTATAATGGAAGCCAATAAGCTTTTAAAAAAGCATATTAAATATTGTTTAAGGCCAATTTTGCCCAATTGTTTTCTCAAATTTATAAACAGTAATAAAGAAGCAAAAGTAGTAGAAATACTAGTTGCTAAGGCTAGTCCTGCATGTCCCATGGAATCAATTAATAGTAAATTTAGGCCAATATTTGCTGCCACTCCTGTAATTCCATTTATCATAGGACTTCTAGTATCTTGAAAAGAGTAGTAAACTCTATTTAATAACATTCTAATGGATGAACCTATTAGTCCTATGGAATAAAACACCAAAGCCTTAGATGTCATAATAGTAGCAGTTTCTGTAAAGGCACCTCTTTGAAAAAATATTTTTATCATAGGTTCTGATAATATTAAAATTCCAATAGTGGCTGGTACAGTTATTATTAATATAATATTTATGCCTAATCCCATGATTTTTTTAACCTGTAAATAATCCTCATCATTAAAGGCCTTGGCCAACATGGGATATACTACAGTTGTAATAGCCATTACAAATACAGATACAATTAAATCATTTATTCTAGAAGCATAAGTTAAGGCTGAAATACTTCCCTCCACTAAGCTGGAGGCTAATGTTTTATCTACTATAGTATTTAGCTGATGTACTGCAGAACCAATTAATACAGGAATAACTAAAAATAAGGCTTTTCTCAAATAAGGGTCTTTTAAATCTATATCTAAACTGTATTTATATCCTTGATGTTTAATAGCAGGTACTTGAATTAAAAATTGAGTAGATGCTGCTATTACTGAAACCAACATTAATCCTTCTATTTGACCTTCCTTAGCAAAAAATACCATAAATATTATAAACACTAAATTGTAAGGAAGCCCCATTATAGCTGGAGGTCCAAATATTTCACTACTATGTAAATAGCCGGAAAACACATAGGTAAAACCTAAAAATATTATTATGGGAAGACCTATTCTATTTAATTTTACTGCTAATTGAAATTGTTCTCCTTCAAAACCCCTAGCCAATATTTTAATTACTTTAGGAGATAGTACAAAACCTAAAAGTGCTAATATTATGGTTAGGAAAAATACCATATTTAATATATTGTTTAGAAATTTTAATTTGCCCTCTTTACCACTTTTTTTATCAATTTCAGTAAAAATAGGAACTAAAGTAGTATTTAATGCTGCACCAACAATTGTCATTACAATTACTGTGGCTGTCATGGCTAAAAAATAAGTATCTGTTTCATAACCAGAACCATAAGTATAGGCTATTAAAATTTCTCTTAAAAATCCTAAAAATTTACTAATTAAAGTAAATATAGCAATCATAGCAGCTGATTGTGCCACCTTTTGGGTATTTGTCATATGTATTCCCCTTTATTTTATATTATACTTATATATTATATCATATTAAATTTGAATTTTTGACAAAAAACTACCCTCCAATATAAAAATATATGGAGGGTCCTGAAGATCTTCTTTATTAATTTCTATAGTAATAGTTTTATATGTTATTACTTGTAATTGAATACTATCCTTATCTGGTGGAGTTATGTTTAAACGGATTTTATATTGGTCTTTAGATTTTGTGATTTTCTCTACTTTCATATTGTACCCAGGTGTTGGAAAAGATTTAGTTATACTTACTGTTATTTTATCTTTATTTTCCTTAATATTTATGCCTTCAACTCCAGAATAAGCCTGTACTATTCCTAATAATTTAAAAGGAATACCACTATTTTTATCAATTACTTTCTCCACCCTTTGTAATAATACTATAGCTTCTGCTTGGGTAGCCTTTCTACTAGGATTATAATTAGTCTTACTTTCCCCTTTTATAATCCCTGCATTTGTTAAGGCTGCAATACAATTTTGTTCTTCAATGGTGCTATTTTTTATGTCTATAAAATTTGTGTCTTTACTTTCCACTTCAATAATATTTTCTTCTAATAATTTTCCTCCTACAATTCTTGCCATTTGTCCCCTAGTTAAATCTATATTCCAACCTAATTCATTATTGGAATATCCCTTGTTTTTAAGTAGAGAAGAAAAAGATAGTAAAAATTCATCCTCTTTAATTGCAGCATTGGGACTAAAGCCATTGTAGTTTTCCCTGGCTAAATAAGGAAAATAATATAGGAAAAAATCTTTCTGAATCTCTCCTTTTGACCAATGATTAGATAATTTATCTTCCATTTTTGCCAAAACTGGAGACCCTACAATATTTAATAGGGCAAGTATTAATAGGATAGATATAAATCTCCTCATAATATACCCCCTCGTAGTTTTACTTAGTTTTATTATATACTATATTAGGCTTTAATAGTTTACATCATGGTTACAAATTTTAATTTTTAATATATTTTAGAAAAAATTGAAGATTATTAAAAATTTTGTCTAATTTAAGGTATAATAGTAATTACATATAGCTTTTTGAAAAGGAGATGAAAATTATGAAAACAAAAGCTAAAAACACTGAAACTCCTAAAACTCCTAAGAAAAAAGGTAGAAAAAAAGATAGTACTAACAAAATCAAAAATATTAGCGAAAAAAGTATTGGTAAAAGAATGATTATTTCCACAACTTCCATACTTATATGTTTAACCTTAGTATTAGGACTTATGGCTTATTTTATTGCTAAAGATTCATTAATAAATTCTTCAAAAGAAATGCTATTAAATAAAGCACTAGACTCTGCTAATTTAGTCAATGCACAAATAAAATCCTATACTAATTCTATTAAAACTTTAGGAATTATTGAATTAATAGCCAATCCTGAGTCTAATGAAAGAGAAAAATTAGATTTACTTACAAAAGAAAGGGTGTCTTTAGAATTTACTAGAATAGGCCTCTCAGATACAGAGGGGAATTTAATATTAGATAATGGTAAAAAATTAAATATTAGAGAAGAAGATTATTTTAAAATAGCTAAAAGTGGCAAATCCTATTTTTCAGAACCTACTAGAAATGATGCCACAGAAGAAGTGGATATTATAATATCTGCACCAGTTAAATATGAGAATCGAATTACTGGTGTTATTGTAGGTTTTAAGCCTGCTAAAGATTTTTACAATTTAACAGAGAATATTAGAGTAGGAGAAAAAGGCTTTGCCTTTGTACTTAATGATGAAGCTGATGTAATTGCTCATCCTACAGTAGTTAGTGGAGCTACTGAACAAAATGGAGAAGAAAATATAATTAGTTTTGCTAATTTAAAAGACCGGGTACCAGATCAATTTAAAAATGAAGTAATAGAAATTGATGAAAAAATCCGCAATCAGGAGGCAGGAGTAGGAAGATATTATGATAAGGGGAAAATTCAGTATTTAGGCTTTGCACCTATTCAATTTAAAAATTGGACATTATTAATTGATATTGATGAAGGTGAAATGTTAGCAGGATTAAATGCCTTAAAACTTACTTTGTTTATTGCTGTATTAGTGGCAATAGTAGTTGGAATAATATTTTCATTGATTTTTAGTAGAAATCTTACAAAACCTATTGGCTCAGCTACACAACAAGCCTACAAACTTGCCCAATTGGATTTAAGTGAAAATATAGATGAAAAACTACTTAATAGGAAAGATGAATTAGGGACCATGGCCAAATCTCTTCAAATAGTAATAGACAATATAAGAAGTTTTGCTATGGAAATTCAAGAATCCTCCCAACAAGTAGCAGCAGCCTCTGAAGAATTAGCTGCCATATCAGAAGAATCCACTGCAGCAGCTACTAATATTGCTGAATCTTCAAATGGTATAGCAGAGGATTCTAATTATCAGCTAAAAGAAATATTAAATATATCTAATTTTGTTCAAGATATTTCTAATCAAGTGGAAAATGCAGCAGAGGAAACAAAGGGTGTAATGAATTTATCTCAAAATGTATCTAATAATGCAGAGTTAGGAAAAGAAAAAATAGATGAAGTAATAGTTCAAATGAAAAATATTAGCAATAGCACTAACAATGTGAGAAATTCCTTATATAATATTAATGAAAGTTCTAGGGAAATGAATCAAATACTAGAAATGATTCAAGAAGTGGCAGAACAAACTAATTTATTAGCATTAAATGCAGCAATTGAAGCAGCAAGAGCTGGTGAATATGGTAGGGGATTTGCTGTTGTAGCCGATGAAATAAGAAAACTTGCGGAAGAAACTCAAAAATCCACAGAAGAAATATATTTACTTATTATAAATAATAATAACTTAATAGAAGAAGCCAATATAAATATGGATTTTGGTGAAAAAGAAGTAGAATTAGGAGTTGAAAGAGTTAACGAAACTAAAGAAACCTTTGATGAAATTGTTCAATTAATAGATGAAATAGTAAATGGAATCAATCAAGTAGCCCAGTCTACAGTTAGTGTAGAAGATTATGTTAAAAAATTAGTAGATTCCGCTTTATCCATAGAAAATATGAGTAAAAATATTGCAGAACAAATTGAAAACTCCTCTGCAGCCTCAGAAGAACAAATG
>JAAZMA010000229.1 GCA_012799055.1 Tissierellia bacterium | reverse complement strand
TTTATCAATAAAATTTAAAAAATGGGTACCTAATTTATTAGATACCCTATTTTTTTCTATTTTCATATTATTTATCACCTACAAGTTCTGACCATCTTTCTAATATTGGCTCCCTATCTTTACCAAAGGAAGATAGGTCCTGTTTAATAAATCTTTCTTCTGGTACACCTAAATCATAGCCTTCTACTCCTGGTTTAACCATTTGAGCCCCATCTTTTCCATCTATTTGTGCAAGAATTTGTTGATTTTCTTTGGAAAGCATAAAATCTATAAAAGCCTTAGCTCCTTCTAGATTTTGACTATTTTTGAATATGGCAACTCCTTCAGGTACCCATGGTATACCATCTTCTGGGAAAACTACTTCTACATTCTGTTCTTCTTGAAGGTCAAAAGCTGATTTATCAGCAGGAATAATTCCTATAGCAAATTCTCCCTCCATAGTTTTCAACTGAGGATCTTTACCTCTCTTAGCATAATAAGGGATATTCTTATCTAGTTCTTCAAAAAACTTCCAACCCTCTTCTTCTCCCATCATTTGTAAAAGTCCATTTACTGCTGCATAGTTTGTTCCTGAAATAGCTGGATTAGACATTATTATTTCATCTTTATAAACTGGATTAGTTAAATCCTTCCAGCTAGTTGGCATAGGAAGATTGTTCTCTTCTAAAATATCCTTGTTAACTAATAGCCCTACAATAGTAAGACCTTTTCCAATCCAATACCCTTCAGGGTCTTTAAACTCAGCAGGTATATCTTCAGATTCTTTTGATATATAAGATTCAAGTAATCCTTCTTCCTTAGCTTGCATAAAAGCATCTAAGCCTCCACCAAACCATATATCAGCCATAGGTTTTCCTTTTTCTGCCCTTACTCTTGATAAAAGTTCTCCAGATGACATAGATATAAACTCTACCTTAATCCCAGTTTCATCAGTAAATTTGTCAAAAAATTCCTTATAAGACTCAGAGGTAGCTACAATATTTAAGGTAGTACCTTTTAAATCAGTTTTTTCCTCCTCATTATCTATTCCTCCTTGTATTTCTGCCTCATCATTAGGTGATTCTGTTTTTTGACAGGCAACCAATGAAAAAGTCATTGCAAAAATTAAGAATAAAATAAGTATTTTACTAGTTTTTTTCATGTTTTAAGCCTCCCTTTTAATATTCCACGTAACATTATAACATAATATTTTATGAATAATTCTTTCATTAACAAATTTTATAATTGTCGCTGAATTATAGTTTTTATCTATACTAAATTATATTAACTGGTTTTATGCTATGATTTAATTAGTATTAAAAATGGAGGTAAAATAATAATGATTATAGATACTCATATACACGAAAACAAGTACTCATCAGACAGTTTTATTGATTTAAAAAAAGCCATAGATGTGGCAAAACTTATAGGTCTTGACGGAATATGTATAACAAACCATGATAATAATGATTTAAGAAATGAACTAGGGGATTATGCAAAGATAAATGGAGTATTGGTAATAGTTGGGGCAGAAGTGCTTACCCATCAAGGAGATATATTAGTTTTTGGTCTAAAAGATATCCCAAAGGAAAAAATCCATGCTGAAGAACTCCTGAGATTAGTTAAAAAACATAAGGGAGTAGCTATTGCTGCTCATCCTTTTAGAAATAACAATAGGGGATTAGAAAATCATCTACAGGAAGTAGCTAATTTATTAGATGGTGTTGAATCCTTTAACGGAAGCACTTACTCTTATGATAATCTATATGCCTATGCAATGGCTACTCAATTAGGTTTGCCCTCTTTAGGTGCTAGTGATGCCCATGTAATAGATAAAATTGGTAAATATGCAACTAAATTTTATGGCAACATAAGAGATGATAAAGATTTTATAGAAGCTATTAAATCTAAAAATTTTCATCCTGTAATGAGAAGAGATGGAACATTTATAGACTTTGATTATTCTTACGAAGAAATATTGCCAAAAGAAAAAACAATAAATCTTAAAGACAAATAACTATTTAGGACTGTGAGGAATAGTAAATTGTTTTAAATACAATTTTTCATAAGAAATAAACCAGGAGCATATTAGTGTCTCCTGGTTTATCTATGGATTTTTTTAATCTAATATATTTGCACTCTTTATAAAATATTGAGAAATAGAATTACCTAATAAGAAAATCAAAATACAGATTAATCCTTGAATTAATAGGGAACTATTTAAAAATGTGGATAAAAGTCCCCATTGTATTTCCAATGCCAATCTGATTAAAGCATTTCCTAGAATTCCAGCTAAAAAGAAAAATCTATAGGAAAATTTCTTTTTATAAAAAATTATTCCCAATATATTTACTGAAAAAGAGGCTAGTAATATAATATAGAATACCTTTAAAGACAATAAAATTAGGGAATTCTGAATTAAATCATAGTTAAATCCATAGATAAAGCTCCCCATTAGAGAATAAGGCTTATCTAATATATTGAAATAAAAGGCTATTATTTTACCTAATAATCCATAAAATAGGGAAACAAATACTATTCGTATAAGCAAAATTAAAGTATTTGATTTCCAAAAGCTGTCCCTTGTTATACCTAATTTAATCATAGTTGGAAATTCTTTAAAATAGCTTGTTTGAACTAAATCAAAAATAATTATATGAATTAGAGATTCATAAATTATTAAAATACTATAAATCCACTTTTCTGTGGGAATTATCTCCTTAGGCAAAACAATAAAGTTTAATATTGGTAATAAAACTGCCCCTAGAAAAACAATCACTCCAAATTGCAGGACTAATTCTTTTTTACTATTCTCCATTTGAAATTTAAAGGCTCTGTTTAAACTTGCCATAACAACCTCCTAATTTGTTAAATATGTAAATAGCTTTTGCAAAGGAATTCTAGAAATTTCTACTCCATTATTTCTTATTTCATATTTTTCTTCCTGTGAAATATTGTCATAAATCGCCACTGCCATTAAAGCTCCCATACTTTTCTTGTGTATTATATTTTTATTTTCTAAAATAGATAGATTGTCTTCTCTACCTATACATAATAAAGACTTTTCTTGTAAATCTACTAGAGATTCATTTATTAGGACTTGTCCATTTTTCAAAATAATAATCTCTTCTAAAAAACTTTCTAATTCATCTATTATATGTGAGGATATAATTACTGTTCTAGGATATTTTTCTAAATCTTCCATTAAGATTTCATAAAATAAATAACGATTATTGGCATCTAAACCTGTATTAGGTTCATCGAATATTACTACTTTAGTTCTATTACATAATCCTATAATAAGCCTTACTATATTTTGATTCCCCTTAGATAATTTCCCATATTCTTTGTTTACATTTAGTGAAAACTCCTTAATTAATCTGTATTGAAAATCAAAATCCCAATTTTTCCCCACAATTGATGCTATTGTAAATATCTGACTTACTTCCTTATCCATTAAAAATTCTTCATTTAAAAGGGTGTTTTGTATCAAAACTATTTCTTCTACTGCTTTTTGATTTTCTATTAGTTTTTCATTTTCAAAAATAATATTCCCTTGAAAATCCATAATTTGATTAGCCATAATTCTAAGTAATGTGGTTTTTCCTACACCATTTCTTCCTAATAGGCCATAAACTTTTCCAAATTTAAATTCTAAATTAATATCCTTTAAAACTTTTACTTCCCCATAATTTTTATATAGATTTTTAATCTCTATCATGGTTTCTCTCCCCAATTAATAATTTAATGATTTCTACTTTATCTAATTCTAATAACTCTATTTCTTCAATAAAATTTGGAAGGAATTCATTAAAAAAATCTTTCCTTCTTTTATTTAAAATAATCCCCTTACCCTCTTCAGAGACAAAAAAGCCCAATCCTCTTTTCTTGTATAATATACCTTCCTCTACTAGGAGATTTAAACCTTTCATAGAGGTAGCAGGATTTATTTGATAGATTTTAGTAAAATCCGTAGTAGAAGGCACCTGTTCATTCGCCTTAATATTTCCTTTTAATACTTCCCTTTCTATAATTTCTGCTACTTGAATATAGATTGGTTTTTCAGATTGAAAATCCATATTAATATCCTTTCTACTTATATAGTGTACTAACTAAGTATATGTTATACTATTTTTAAAACTCTGTCAATAAGGATAAAATAATTTAGTTTTACTTTCCAATTTCTAATGCTATAATATAATTAGTAAAGAATTAATAAAGGAGATATATATGTTAAAAGTAAATAATTTAAGAAAAAAATATCACAAAGTAGAGGCAGTTAAAAACATAAGTTTTAAAGTTGAAAAAGGTAATATTACAATATTATTAGGACCTAATGGTGCTGGAAAAAGTACTGTAATTAAATCTATTGCAGGATTATTAAAATATACTGGTTTAATTGAAATTAATGGTTATACTAATAAAACTCTAGAAGCTAAAAAAGAATTTTCCTATGTTCCTGAATCTCCAGCATTATA
>JAAZMA010000018.1 GCA_012799055.1 Tissierellia bacterium | reverse complement strand
GCCAAACTTAATATAGGTTTTTGATGTAAATGCATGTAAGTACTAATCTTAATTTCTCCATAACTTATTAAATAAAATAAACCCTATGTATATTTTAAATATAAATATAAAAAATAAACCTGGGAATATTTTCCCTAAAATTCAAAGGTTCAAGGAATTAGAAATAGGGAGGAACGGGCCTCACTATTTCTAAGTTTAAAATTTTGTCATAGGGAGAACCGTTCCAACTTCTCTAGCAATTATTTTGTTAAATACACAATACCAAGTTTAACTGTATTTTCTATAGCATCTTTATGAGTTCTTTCATAAGAATGGGATGCATCTACTCCAGGACCAATTATTCCAACTTTAATATCATTACCTGCACGTAATGCAGCAGCACCATCGGAACTATAGGATGGATATATATCGATTTTATAGTTAATATTGTTTTCTTTAGCCAAATTGACTAATTTTTTCTTCATCTCTAAATCATGAGGCCCTGAACTATCCTTGGCACAAATAGTAACGGAAAATTCATCTGAAGTTTGCCCTTCTCCAGGTGCTGCCATATCTATAACAAGGAACTCAGAAGTTTTTTCAGGTATTGCTGCACTGGCACCATGACCTACTTCTTCGTAATTACTAATGAAAAAATTAGTTGTGTACTTTGGTTTAATATTATTATCAACTAAATATTTAGCAATGCCTAGTACTGAAGCCACTCCTGCCTTATCATCTAAATGTCTAGATTTTATAAAACCACTATCTGTAATTGTAACCCTTGGATCAAAGAAGACATAATCCCCCACATTAATACCAAGTTTTTCTATATCTTCAGCATTATTAACTTTTTCATCTAATCTTATTTCCATATTCTCTTGATTTCTTTCTATAGTCCTAGTTTTTTCCCCATGAACATGGGATGAAGCTGCAGTAGTTAGAACAGTTCCAGTATATGTTTTCTCATCTAAAGTTTCAATAACTACATACTCGCCCTCTATTGTACTCCATACATATCCACCAATTTGGGTCATTTTTAATCTTCCATTGGACTTTATTTCCTTAACCATTCCCCCTAAAGTGTCTATATGGGCAGATAAAGTTATTTCTTTATCTGTATTTTCACCTTCTAAAGTAGCTATTAAGGCCCCTTTGTTTGTTTTATAAGTAGATATTCCCATGGATTTAAATTCATCTTCAAGGAAATCTATGGCCTTAAGAGTATTACCTGAAGGACTAGGAATATTTAATAATTCTTCTAGCATGTCTAATACATAGTTCATATTAATTTTCACTGCAATTCCTCCTTTAAAATATATTTTATACTATAACTTAATAATACTATATTTTAGATAACATTTGAAATAATTTAGCATTAAATTATGTTTTGTAGTATAATAACTATAATATCTTAAGGTTTTATTAGGAATTTAGATTTATGCAAAATAGGAGTGGTATCGATGATAGAGGAGGTAAGTGCAGGAGGAGTTGTAGTTTTTAAAAATACAATCTTACTACTGAAAAAATTTAATGGCGATTGGGTTTTACCTAAAGGAAGAACAGAAAAAAATGAAGATATAAGGGAAACTGCTTTAAGAGAGGTTTTTGAAGAATCAGGAGTAAAGGCAGAAATAAAAAAATATCTTGGAATGGTACACTATACTTATAAAAATATAAAAGGGGATGAAATTGTTTATAAAACAGTTCATTGGTATTTAATGGAGGCTAATAATATGATAGCTTTTCCACAAAAAAGAGAAGGTTTTATAGAAGCTACTTTTGTTCATATAGATAAAGTTCAAGAATTAATAAAATATGAAGATGAAAGAAAAATAGTAGATAAGGCATTAATGTTAATATAATGAAAATATAAAATTAGGAGAGATATAATGTCATTTTCATCTATGACAAAAAATGAGTTAGCAAGACTTCCTATTGAAAATTATTGTTGTGCATTGGCAGAATTGGCTGCAATTGTGCGAATTGGTGGTACTATACAAGTTAGTGGAAAGAAAAATTTAAGATTAAAATTTGTTACTGAAAACGCTGCCATAGCCAGAAGAATATTTGTTTTAATTAAAAACCTATATAATGCAGATATTGAAGTTATGGTTAGAAAAAACAAGCAACTTAAAAAAAATAACAATTATATTATAATAGTTAATAGTACAGAAACAACTAAGAAAATATTAGAAGATATAGGATTTTTAACTGATGAAAACAATCCTTTTATTATAAACTATAAAATTCCTGAAAAATTAGTAGAAAAAAGGTGCTGCAAACGCGCCTATATAAGAGGAGCATTTTTAGGAGGAGGCTCTATTAGTAATCCAGAAAAAAGTTATCATTTAGAATTTGTCTCAAATAATAAGGAACATAGTATAGCCCTTTCTAATATTATTAATTCTTTTAATTTAAACTCTAAAATAGTAATGAGAAAAGATAATTATATTATCTATTTAAAAGAAGGGGAGCAAATAGTAGATATATTAAATATAATAGGTGCCCATCAAGCTTTGTTAAAATTTGAAGATATTAGAGTATTAAAAGATGTTAGAAATAATATTAATAGACTAGTAAATTGTGAAACAGCCAATTTAAGTAAAACTATAAATGCATCTTTAAAACAAGTGAATAATATTAAATTAATTGATAAAAAAATTGGTTTAGAAAATCTGCCTAAAAACTTACAGGAAATTGCATATTTAAGATTAGAACACAGAGATGCTAGTTTAAAAGAATTAGGTAAAATGCTGGACCCACCTTTAGGGAAATCCGGAATAAATCATAGATTTAGAAAAATAGAAGAAATAGCAGATAAAATTAGGAAAGGAGAAGATTAAAATGAGAGAGGAAAAGGTAAAAATAAACTTAGAAGTAGGACTACATGCTAGACCTGCAGCAATATTTGTTCAAAAATCTAGTAAGTTTCTTTCAGATATATATTTAGAACTAGGAGGCAAAAAAGTGGATGGGAAAAGCATAATTGGAGTAATGAGTTTAGGTGCTGCCCGTGGACAAGAAGTAAAATTAATTACAAAAGGTGAAGACGAAGAAGAAGCTATGTCCCAATTAAAGGAGTTTTTAGAATCGGACTTTGGAGATTAATACAATTGGCGATTGACAATTAACAATTTTTAGGGGTCAGGCTTTTGGGGCTTTGTAGGTGAATGTAATTTTCGAGTTCACAGTATAAGACCTAAAAGATAGACCCGATAATTGTCAATTGTTTATTGCCTATATTATTCTATCAATGGCATTTTGTATCAATGATAAATCTATTACCATAAAATCGTCTAATATACTTTCTGGCCAATCAGGAGTAGGTTTAATGGTTCTAAACTTCTTGAAAGTAGATATACTATCTTCAATAATTTTTAAACTATTAAAATCTAAAACCTCCTTTTTCTCCGATATTATTACTGATTTAATAGGAGTTTCATTTGGTTTTACAGAACCAGATAGAGGATGTGTAAGTAGTTCATGGCCATTATGAACTTTATTTCTTACATATTCTAGCACATCTAGATATGTAAATTTTTCATCATATACTATTTCAAATTCATCTTTATACTTTTCATATACATATTTATTATTGGTTATTAAGATATTTTTCATTTTAATTCCTCCATAGATTTAATATATTTATTTTACCATAAAAGTATAATTTAATATACCATTAAATAATTTG
>JAAZMA010000275.1 GCA_012799055.1 Tissierellia bacterium | reverse complement strand
AGTTTTTGCAATATGCTGCTAACTTGAGATAAGGAATAGCACCTAGCCAAAGACTAGATGCTATTTGGCTATTCAAATATTATGCTTCTATTTTTTTTAAATCCTCTACAAGTACTGATTTCCCTTTAAATCTAACTATAGCATAAATAATAGCTGCACCAATTATTAATACTATTACTGGATTCATTCTTGTTAATCCTGCTATAAAATAGCATAGTATTGATACAGCTGCAACTACCATACCATAGGGCATTTGAGTTCTTACGTGGTCTAAATGATCTGCCCCAGAAGCCATAGAGGACATAATAGTTGTGTCTGATATTGGAGAAACATGGTCCCCTAAAATAGCTCCACTTAAAACTGTACTTAAAGTTATTATTAACATAACAGGATCTGCTCCCATTTCTATATAACTTTCTGCCAAAGGTAATGCTAGTGGTGTTACAATAGCCATTGTTCCCCAAGCAGTACCAGTAGCAATTGAAATAAGTCCAGCTATAATAAATACAATAATTGGCAATAACACAACTGGTATAGCTCCTGATACGGCTCCAACTAAGAATTCAGCAGTTCCTACATCAGAGGTTACACTACCAATTGACCAAGCTAAAACTAATATGGTACAGGCTATAACCATGGACTTTGCACCTTCCATCCAGGTATCAAAAGCTTCTCCCACAGTGAAAATCTTTTGAGCTATACCCATTACCATAGCTACCAAACTAGCTGTTAATGAACCCCATAATAATGCTTTAAATGAATCCCCATTACTAAAGGCTTCCTTAAAGTCTGCTCCTGCCCCTACTTCAGCATATCCAGTATACCAAATTCCAATAAATACAACTACTATTAATGTTACTATAGGAATTACAGCATTTGAGGCTCTAAGTTTAACATCCTCTTTAATTTCCATACGAGCTATTTCATCACCACTCATTGGGTTTGAACCGTCTGCTACAAGTTTTCCTGTAAGCCTAGCTCTCTTTTCTGCTTCATACATTGGACCAAAGTCCCTTTGTGTTAATGTAATCATTAAAACCATAAATAAGGAAAAAATACAATAGTACATATAGGGAATAGTTTGTAAGAAAATACTGTAACCATTAACTTCCATTCCCATATTTCGATAAGTATCAGTTATGACTCCAACCATATATCCTACCCAAGTGGAAACGATTGCAAGACCTGTAATTGGAGCAGCAGTTGAGTCTATAATGTAGGATAGTTTTTCTTTTGAAATATTATTCTTATCTGTCAAAGGACTCATTGTAGGACCAACTATTAGAGAATTGGCATAATCATCAAAAAATACAAATATACCTAAAAGCCAAGTGAAAAATTGAGCACTTTTGGGACTATTAACTTTTTTTCCTAATCTTTCTGCAACTGCTAAAGTCCCACCCATCTTATTTACTAAACCAATCATTCCTCCAATAGCTAATAAAAATATTATTACACTAGCTGAGTCTGGATCAGCAAGAGAACCCACAATATAATGGTCTATTGCTCTTAAAAATCCAGAAACTGGATTCCAGCCATTTAGCATCATCGCGCCTAGAAATATTCCTAAAAATAATGACAATAAAACCTGTTCAGTAACAAAAGCTAATACAATTGCTACAAGTGGTGGTAAAATAGAAATCCAACCAAAATCCACCTCATTTTCCCCTTCTGCAAATGCTGGAAACGCTAACACTAGTACTAAAATAAATAATACTGTGAAAAACACCTTTTTGTTAATTTGCACAAAACCCCCTCCTTTGATTTGTTTTGTAAGGAATATAATATTTTCCTTACACAGAATATTGGGCTTTTTGTAATCCTTTACAATATTCTGATAATTTATTTTAAAAAATAGCACCTAGCCAAAAGCTAGATGCTATTTGGCTACCAAAGGTTAAACTTCCATATTCTTTAAATCTTCAGGAATTATTAATTCTGCTTCTGTAGCAGCTTGTACTTCTTCAACTGTAAATTCTGGATTAATTTCTTTTAATACTAATCCTTCTTCAGTTACTTCCATTACTCCCATTTCTGTAACTATCATATTTACTTCCCCTGCTGCAGTTAATGGTAGATTACATTCTTTTAAGATTTTGTGATTACCTTTAACAGTGTGTTCCATGGCAATAATTACTTTCTTGGCTCCTACTACTAGGTCCATGGCTCCACCCATACCTGGTACCATTTTCCCTGGAATCATCCAGTTAGCTAAATTACCTTTTTCATCTACTTGTAATGCACCAAGTACAGTTATATCCACATGGCCACCCCTTATTATTCCAAAGGATGTTGCAGAGTCAAAGAAAGTTCCTCCAGGTAATATAGTTACAGGCTGTCCACCTGCATTTACTATGTCCTTATCTTCTTCTCCTTCTGCTGGTGCTGGTCCAAGTCCTACGAAACCGTTTTCTGATTGAAATAGAACATTTACACCTTCAGGTACGTAGTTTGCCACGGCTGTAGGTAGTCCAATACCTAGGTTTACCACATCACCATCTGTTAATTCCTTTGCAACTCTTTTAGCGATAAATTGTTTCATTTCATTTCTATCCACTATTGGTCACCTCCAACAACTATATAGTCAACAAATAGTCCAGGAGTTACTACATCATTTTGATCTATTTCCCCTACTTCTACTAAGTTTTCTGCTTCAACTATTACTATATCAGCAGCTGCAGCCATAACAGTATTAAAGTTTCTTGTGGCTCCTCTATATACTATATTTCCAGCCTTGTCCACTTTATGTCCTAGAATTAATGCCACATCTGCCCTTAATGGTAATTCTAATAAGTATTCTTTTCCATCTACTTCTATCTTTCTTTTTCCTTCTTCTATTACTGTTCCTAGTCCTGTGGGAGTCAATATTCCACCTAATCCTGAACCCCCAGCTCTAATTTGTTCTGCTAAAGTTCCTTGGGGTACTAAATTCACTTCCATTTCTCCAGAGTTCATTTGATTACCAGTTTCTCTATTGGTTCCAACGTGGGATGCTATTAGTTTTTTAATTTGTTTATTTACTACTAATTTCCCAACTCCAGAATCAACAAAACCTGAATCATTACTAATTAGTGTTAAATCTTTAACACCTTTTTCAACTAATTTGTCAACTAGTTTATGGGGAGTACCACAACTTAAGAATCCACCAACCATAATAGTCATACCATCTTCTATATGGTTAATAGCTTCATCTATTGATACTACCTTAGCCATAAAAAACCACCTCCATTATTATTGTGTCCTTGACATAATTTTATCAAAGTTTATGCTGCTTTTCAATGGTAAATCAGCAGTATCTATAGAAGGCACTCTGATTTTTACTATATCAGAGGCCTTCCCCCTTAATTATGTGGGCTTAAATATAGTTTATCATATATATTGACAATTGTAAATTATCTAGCAACTATCATAGAAATACCTTGCCCGCCACCAATACATAATGTAGCTAGGCCTTTTTTCCCATCTCTTTTCTCCATTTCGTATAAAAGTGTTACTAAAATTCTAGCACCTGAGGCTCCTATTGGGTGACCTAATGCTATTGCACCACCATTTACATTGGTTATTTCTGGGTTTAAACCTAGTTCTTTTACTACTGATAAGGATTGAGCTGCAAAGGCCTCATTTGCTTCTACCAAATCTAAATCTTCTACTGTTATATTTGCCTTCTCTAGTGCTTTTTTAGTAGCTGGTATTGGACCTGTACCCATTATACTTGGGTCTACACCTGCTGAAGCATAGGATGCTATTGTAGCCAATGGCTTAATTCCCAATTCTTCAGCTTTTTCTTTAGACATAACAATTAGTGCTGCAGCACCATCGTTTATACCAGAAGCATTTCCAGCTGTAACTGTTCCATCCTTTTTAAAGGCTGGACGTAGTTTAGCCATTCCTTCAAGGGTAGAACCAAATCTTGGGTGCTCGTCAGTATCTACTACAATAGGTTCACCTCTTCTTTGAGGTACTTCCACTGGAACTATTTCATCCTTAAATCTTCCACTTTTTATAGCTTCTTCTGCTTTCAATTGACTGTTTAGTGCAAATTCATCTTGTTCTTCTCTTGATAATTTCCATTGTTCTGCTATATTTTCAGCTGTAATTCCCATATGGTAATCATTGAATACATCCCAAAGTCCATCTTTTACCATATAATCTTCTACGATCTTATCTCCCATTCTTTGTCCCCATCTAGCTTCTTTTAATAGATATGGGGCTTGACTCATATTTTCTGTTCCACCGGCTAATACTATGTCAACTTCCCCAGCTTTTATTGCCTGAGCTGCTAAAGCTACAGTTTTAAGCCCTGAACCACAAACTTTATTTACTGTGTAAGATGGAACCTCTATTGGAATTCCTGCTGCTACTGAAACTTGTCTTGCTACATTTTGTCCAAGTCCCGCTTGAAGTACATTTCCAAATATAACTTCTTCTATCATCTCTGGCTTAATTCCCGCTCTATTGATAGCTTCTTTTGCAACTACAGTTCCTAAATCTACTGCAGACACATTCTTGAAACTTCCCCCAAAAGTTCCTATGGGAGTTCTAACTGCTGATACAATAACAACATCTTTCATTTAACAATCCCTCCATTTTTTTATTATAAATTGTATTATCTTCTTCTAACTATAATGTTGCAAGAATAGTGCCAACTCTTTTTAAAATTTATATTTCTGCCCTAAGTGGCATATAAAGAGGGTTGTAGGGCTTTTTGAATATTTTGTAGTTTCCTGTACAAATTGAAAAAATGTAGCCATTTGTATACATGGTATTTTTCCCATTTTTATACAAATGGCTATATTCAGCATTTAGCTCTATGAAATTATTCCTTTAATGTGATAAAAAACTGTAGACAATATTCTACACAATGGTTATTATTGTAGATTTTTAGCTACAGTCATATTTCTAAATTATATTTATTCATTTTTTTATATAAAGCTGTTCGGTGAATTCCTAGTTTTTCAGCAGCTTTAGTTTTATTTCCCCGGGTTTTATTTAATGCATTTATAATGGCTTCTTTTTCCGCTTGTGCCACAACATCTTTTAAAGGATGTATATCTTCATAATCTATATTAAATTTCGAATTGGACAAAACCCTTTCTGGCAAATGCTTAGGCAAAATTACGTCTCCATGGGAAAAATTCATTCCTCTTTCCAATACATTTCTTAATTCCCTTACATTGCCTGGCCAATGATAGCTTTTCATAATTTGTATGGTTTTTTTATCTACAGTCTTTCTTGAAGAATTAAATTCTTTGGCTAGATAATCTAATAATTCTTCACATAATATAGGTATGTCATCGATTCTTTCCCTTAAAGGTGGTATATCTAAAGTAATTACATTTAATCTATAATAAAGATCTTCTCTAAATCGTCCATTTTTTACTTCTTCCTCTATATCCTCATTAGTAGCAGCAATAATCCTAATATCTAGATTTATTTTTTTATGGCCTCCAACTCTTTCAAATTTTCTCTCTTCTAAAACTCTTAATAGTTTTGCCTGCATCTCTAAGGACATAGTTCCTATTTCATCTAAAAAAATTGTACCCCCATTGGCTAATTCAAATTTTCCAGGTTTACCTTCTTTTTTAGCTCCTGTAAAGGCCCCTCCCTCATAGCCAAATAGCTCAGATTCTAATAATTCCCTTGGTATGGCTGCACAATTAATAGGTACAAAGGCCTCTGATTTTCTATAACTAGCCCTATGGATAGCTTGGGCAAACATTTCCTTCCCAGTGCCTGATTCTCCTAAAATTAATACAGTAGAATTAGATTGGGAAGCTTTTCTCCCAAGTTTTTTTAAATATTCCATTTTAGGATCTTGAGTTTTAATACTGTCAAAGGAGTATCTACTATCTTGAAGTCTTTCAATTTCTCCCTTATATTCATTGATTTTATGTT
Source organism: Tissierellia bacterium (assembly GCA_012799055.1). Lineage (GTDB taxonomy): Bacteria > Bacillota > Clostridia > Tissierellales > Tepidimicrobiaceae > JAAZMA01. The sequence continues at coordinate 8,006 of JAAZMA010000275.1, read as the reverse complement.
CTAATTGTATTAATTCCCTGGCTAATTCTTTTACTTCACTAGCATCTCTAAATAATACTGTACCCACAGCTCCTATTACTTTTTCATCTCTAATAATAGGCACCCTATTGGTTATCATATCATAACCTTGGATTCTTTGAACATGTCTTAATTCCTTCTCACCAGTTTTTACTACAATATGCATTCTAGTATTTTCAATTACATCTTCTACAGGCTTTCCTAAATTTTCTTCTTCTTTTAAGCCCATTAATTTTTCATAATTCATTTTTACTATTTTGCCATCTTTATCTACTAGCACAAAACCTTCATATGCATATTCTAATATATCTTCAATCATATCTAAAGAGTTTTTTAATTCCTTTAACTGAGTCTTTGAATCTTTAATTACTGTAATATCACTTAATATAAATATATTACCTATAGCTTTGTTTTCCTCCACATAAGGTATACATTTCATTAAAATATGATTGCCATTATGGATAAACTCCCTTTCCTCTTTCTCATGGCAATGAATAAAAAATTCCCTTATTTCTTCATCTTTTATACACTGGGGAAAACTTTCAACATTTACATCCTTTTTATCAATATTTAAAATCTCTAAAAAAGCCTTATTCCCATAATAAAAATTATCCTTATTATCCACTACAAGGACTCCCTCATCTAAGGAGTCTAATAAAAATTTTAATAGCTTTCTCTCTTCTTCTTCATTCATAGATTATTCCCTCTTTCCCAATATACAAATAAATAGCCACAACTAAATATCCAAACCTGGAACCAACTTCTATTTCTCCGTAACACAGTATGGGACAGCGAATTTTGTAATAATCAATAATCTACAGACTATTGATTATTACATCAACTATTCTTTCTGCAGCTTTCCCATCTCCATAAGGATTTACTGCATTGGCCATTTTTTTGTATTCTTCACTATTGGATAATAATATATCTATTTCTTTAAATACATTTTCATAATTGGTGCCTACTAATTTAGCTGTTCCTGCTTCAATTCCCTCTGGTCTTTCTGTTTCTTCCCTAATTACAAGTACTGGTTTTCCAAGACTTGGGGCTTCTTCTTGTAGACCTCCTGAATCTGTTACTACTATATGGACTTTGGACATTAAATTAGTGAAAGGTTCATAATCTAGTGGCTCTATTATATGAACTTTAGGATTGTCTTTAAATACACCATAGGCAATTTCTCTTACCTTTGGATTTAAATGAATTGGAAATACCACTTCCACATCTTGGTGTTTTTCCACTATATCATTTATTGCATTAAATATATTTTCCATAGGTTTTCCTATATTTTCTCTTCTATGGGATGTTAAAAGAATTACTTTATTGTTTTCGTAATCTAATTTATTTAATAAAGGCAATTGAAAACTATAATCTTCTTTAATTGCATACTTTAATGCATCTATTACAGTATTTCCTGTAATGAAAATTTTCTCTTCTGGATAGCCTTCTCTTAACAAGTTTTTCCTACTTTCTTCTGTTGGTGCAAAGTGAAAATCTGTCATAATTCCAGTTAATTTTCTATTGGCTTCTTCTGGATAAGGAGAATATAAATTTCCACTACGAAGACCTGCCTCCACATGTCCAATTTTTACTTTTTGATAAAAAGCAGCTAGTGCTCCAGAAAATACAGTGGTAGTGTCTCCTTGTACCAATAATAAATCTGGTTTTACCTTTTGTATTACTTCTTCTAAACCTTTCAATGCCCTTATGGTGATTTCTGTTAAACTTTGTCCTGGTTTAAAAATATTTAAATCATAATCTGGTTCTATATCAAATAGATTTAATACTTGGTCCAGCATTTCTCTATGTTGAGCTGTAATACATACTATATTTTCAATTTTTTCTTCTTTTTCCATTACTTTAATAATAGGTGCCATTTTAATTCCTTCAGGTCTCGTTCCAAATACTGTCATAACTTTAATTTTCTTCATGGTCGTCCTCCTTAGTAGTTATTAATCCCATTTTCCCTGCTAATAATATTGTAATAATAAATAATACTATGGCCATTATTACTCCTCTTTTACTATTGGCCTTGGCTATTAAGGTGGCACATACTCCAAATACTGCTGATATAGAATATAAAATTAACACAGTTTTTTTCTGAGAATATCCCATTGCAAGTAATCTATGGTGAAGATGTCCCTTATCTGCCTCTGCTATGGACCTTCCATTTAATAGCCTTCGAAATATTGCAAAAGTAGTATCAAATATAGGCACTCCTAAAATAATAATTGGTACTACTACTGCTATGGTAGCTACAGATTTCATTACTCCTTCTATAGATAGGGCTGCTAATAAAAATCCTAAAAACAAAGCCCCTGTATCTCCCATAAATATTTTTGCAGGGTTAAAATTATAGGGAAGAAATCCTAAACAACTACCTGCTATAATAGATGACATAATAATTACTGGTATGTAATTAAATTTATTAGCTACAGCTAAAAAAGATAATGAAGAAATCATTGCAACTCCTGCAGCTAAACCATCTAAACCATCTATTAAATTTAATGTATTAGTAATTCCCACTATCCAAAATATAGTTATAGGTATGGAAAACACACCTAAATCTAGTAATTTGCTAGTTTTAGTAAAGGGATTGGTAATTGCCTCTATTTTTACATCCCCTATTATTAAAACTACTGCTGCTATTATTTGAAATAAAAATTTCATTCGTGGACTTAGTTCTTTTATATCGTCAATCATTCCAGAAATTAATATAATAGTACCTCCAATAATTATGGATATTAAAGTTTTGTCTATTGGAAGAAAAATTAGAGATGTAATAATAATTGAAATGTACATAGCCAGTCCTCCCATTAAAGGCATAGGCTTTTTATGAACTCTTCTATTATCCTTTGGAATGTCCACTGCTCCTACCTTAATAGCTAATTTTCTTATCTGTGGTGTCATAATTAGGGATATGATCATTGATATAATAAATGGTATAAAAATATTTCCCATATGTCTTCGCTCCTTAATATTAGTCTTGTTAAAATTTTATATTAGAATAGAAGATATGTCAATTGTTACATAAATAAGAGGTTTAATTGATTTCATTGCAAAGTCTTTATTCAATTGCCTTTGTAATTAATCTCTTATATTCCCATTTCCATGTAAAAAATATTTTTGCTGCATTAAATGGTACATGCCAATGGGCCCTCCAACATGTAACTTCTGAGTACTTATACCAATCTCCCCTCCTAAACCAAATTCAATACCATCTGTTAATCTAGTAGAAGCATTATGACAAATAACATTTGCTTCCACATATTTCTTAAAATAAGATACATTTTCAATATTATTACTTATTATAGTTTCAGTATGTGGCGTTCTATAATTATTAATATGTTCAATAGCTTTATCCATATCTTCAACTATTTTTACGGCAATAGTAGGAGCAAAAAACTCATGTTTAAAATGATTAATATTAGCAGGTTTAATACTAGGGTGTAATTCTATGGATTTCTTACAACCAAATATTTCAAGTTCCTCATTAAATAAACTATTTATAAATCCATTAAAATACTTTGATGCCCAGTTTTTATGTATTAATACTGTTTCAGCGGCATTACATGCTTTTGGCCTTGGTACTTTACTGTTAATTACAATATCACAAGCCATATCATAAGAAGCACTTTCATCAATATAAATATGACAATTTCCTTCACCTGCAATAACAATAGGCACAAGAGCTTCCTCTGTCAACTTTGACACAGCTTCTACACCACCTCTAATAATCATTAGATCTACCAGTCTCTTTTGTCTTGCCAGTGAAATTTTATTTCTGTGGGAACAATCAAATAAATACTGAATATTATCAGGACATATTCCAAATTCACTTAATGTATTTCTAAGTATTGTAATTATAGCTTTATCTGTATTTGAACTATACCTACTTCCAGCTAAAATTATTGAGTTTCCAGTTCGAGTACAAATACCAACTGAGTCTATAACTACACTTGGTCGAGCTTCATAAATAACTGCAATAACTCCTAAAGGTATATACTTTTTTTCAACTATTAATCCATCCTTTCTTGCTATATAACTAATTCTTTCTCCAACTGGGTCTACCAAATGAGCCATTCTCAATAAGCTTTCTTCCATTGAATAAATGTCCTCTTCACTTAGACTAAGTATTGAAAGTCGAGATTTATCTAAATTATTATTAGCAATTTCAACATCTTTTTGGTTTGCAAACAAAATTATATTCTTATTATTTATAATGTTTTTTGCCATTTTAGACAAGACCCTACTCCTTAACTCACCCTCAATTAAAGCAAATTCCCGAGAATTTAGTTTAGCCTTATAAGCTACATCTTTAACCATTCCACATTCTCCTTTAAGCAATATAATCAATAGTTATTTTATCTATTTAGCCATAGAAATACCTATGGCTGTCTATAAGTTCATTTGCATAATCACTTGATGCATATTTAAAAAAATCCTTAAAGTTCATAAAATCAACCAGCATTCTGTTATTAATTACTGCTATTTTGTCCCAGCTACCATAGTTAAAATCCACATCGTGAATTATAACTATTATTGATAATCCAAATTTATCTTTTAATCTGTTCAATAAATCATTTATTTCTATTTTACTATCATAATCAAGCATAGAAGTTGCCTCATCGGCAATTATTAGCTTGGGGTGAGTCATTAAAGCTCTTGCAATACATATTTTTTGTTGCTGCCCACCACTAAATGTTGATATCTTACGGTGTTTATATTTTGTAAGCCTATTATCTACTAATGCAAGGGCTTCGTCCATATCCATAGGTTTATATTTATTCCTTTTACATATCCTAACAGTTTCCATTAAAGTTTGTTCTAAAGTAAAGCTAGGCTCTAAAGCACTATATGGGTCTTGGAATATATATTGAATCGCTGCTAAATCATGAAAATCTCGTTTACGGTAATTATTATCTAATTTTTTCCCATAAAAAATAATACTCCCCTCATCAGTTTGTTCAAGACCAGTAATAATTTTTGAAAGAGTAGTTTTACCACTGCCAGATTCCCCTACTAAAACAAGACTTTCTCCTGATTTCAGTTCAAAATTAATATTTTCTAATATTCGTTGTTCTCCAAAACTCTTGCTTACGTTTTTAACTTCTAACACTCTTATACCCCTCAATCTTTATTAATCTATCCGTTACCTTCTCTAACAATACTTTTTGGTGAGCAACCATAATAATAGTAAGTTTACCTTTAAATGATACTAAAAATTCAGATATTTTCCTTAATGTAATTAAATCTACTGCAGAAGATGGTTCATCAAGAACCAATATTTTAGGTTTTTTTATCACAGACAGCAATAAAATCAAACGTTGTTTTTGTCCTCCAGATAGCATATAAGGATAATAATCTAAAAGCATCGAATCCAATCCCAATCTACACATTAAATCATCTATTTCTTTAATATCATAATTTAAATTATTTCCTCTAATGGTTAAATAAATATGATCTGATACAGTTAACTTTGGATTAAACGCATTTTGAGAAAACTGAGGACAATAGCTAACGAAATCATACTTACTGTTATCAAGGTTTTTAAGATCAATTTTATTTATCATGCATTTACCATATTGAAGACTTCCCTGGAAATTTACACCAAATAAGGCTTCAAGTAGAGACGTTTTGCCACATCCGCTTTCACCATATATGCCAACAAATTCATTTTCTTTAACATGAATATTAGGATAACTAATGTTAACATTACTATAAAAAATATTAAAATCCTCAATTATTATCATAATGCACCTCTAAAAATTATCATTTTCACTTACAAGTAAAGTCAAGGTTATTACAAATACAATCAAACATACAACAGGTGGAATCAAATACCATAAAAATGTGCTATCATAGTACAAATTATCATAATTTAAAGCTGCTCGTATAAGTTTCCCCCAAGTTTTTTTCAAAGGATCTCCTATACCAAAGAAAGACAAAGATGCCTCATACATAACCGCCTTATTGCACTGCAGTATGAAAAAAGTTGACATGATCGGTAAAAGATTAGGCAATAGTTTTTTTAGTACATCATACCAATTTCCTTTTATTAACAATGTATATTTTACTTTATTCTTTTCCATATAATCCATAATTTTAAACAAAGCAATTTTATATACCTTAGGCCACGAAAAGAATACAATAGCCATAACTGTATATATCAGTTTCGGCTTTGCAAAAGATGAAAAAAACATAATCATCACAATTTCAGGTATTATAATAAACAAATTTGCTATTTCCGAAATTAAAGTTTTAACAGTCTTTCCGTAATAAGATGATATATATGCAAGAGAAATTCCAATAAAAGTACTAAGAAATCCAGATACTATAGCTGTAAAAATTGTTATTCTAAAACCATATATCAGTAAAGAAAAAATATCATGGCCTATTTCGTCAGTGCCAAGGAAATGACGAGTACTTGGTTTTAGTAATGGAGGATGACTTATATCTTCATGTGAATACGGCATTATTAAGTCTGAAAAAATTGCAATCAATAAAAATATTGCCAGAATGATTAAACATCTTTTTTTAGTTTTGTTGAGTTTCTTAATTATATTTAGCATTTAGTACCTCTTTATATTATTTAAAATTACTAATTCAAAAATTAAATTTACTATTAAACCATATATACAGCTAACTAAAAGTATTCCTTGAAGCAATGGATAATCTCTATATGAAATTGCATTTCTTAGAAGTTGACCAAGCCCAGGATAGGAAAAAACCACCTCTACAAAAATTGACCCAGTTATGGCTAAAACAAATTGTATATTAAGGCGTCCTAAAAGTTCAGGTATAATATTTTTAAAAATATATTTATAGTAAATATCCCTATTTTTAATATTTAAATATCTTGCCATTTTCACAAATTGTTCTTTTTTAACATTTGCAGTACTATTTTTGGCAAAAATATATATGGAAGGCACACCAGAAATAGTCAACACCAATAAAGGCAATAATATATGTCTCAAAACATCTTTAAAATATCCATGTTGTCCTATATACATTCCAGGTGAGTATGCACCTGTTGGAGGCAACAATCTCAGTTTATATGCAATTACTATCTGAAAAATTGCTGCTATAAGAAAAGTTGGTATAGCCTGAACACTCAGAAGAACGCCAATCATAAATTTACTTTCTCTATCTTTAAGTCCAGACCTAATACCAAAAAAAATACCTATTATTGATGATATTAAAATGGACAAAAAAGATAATAAAAATGTCCAACCTATTCTTTCTTTTATCAGTTTATTAACAGGCATTTTATAATAAAACGAATATCCAAAATCCAAGTTTATAATACTCTTAAAATATTTCCAAAACTGCTCCAAAAATGGAAGCTCTGGAGCATAATATTCTTGAAAAGCCTTAAAAGCTTCATTAGTCATAATACCTACAGCATTTATATCCTCTGACATTGCAAACAAAGGACTGCCGGGAATTAATCTCGGCAGTACAAATGAAAGTATTACTATTATAAACATATAAATCAAGTACTTAACTAAAGTTTTCATGTTATCATTCCACAAAGCAAAGTTTATTATAAGCAAATGGTATAGCAATACCTATTCCATCTGGAGTGTAATAATATCCATCATAAACTTCTGGATTGTAAACAGTAGCATTAAGTTTATAGTACATTGTAATTGTTGGAAGTTCTTCAGCAATAATCTCCTGTAATCTGCATACAAGCTCATATCTTTTTTCCTTATCCAATGCTATTAAGGATTCATCAAGAATCTTATTGTACTCTTCATTATGCCAGTTTTTTCCTCCTTGTGCCGTAACTTTTGGTGTTCCGCTAGAATCAGAAGCAAAACGTGCTAGAAGGATTGGATCTCCTCCAAAGGAGCCGTGACCATTTACGGCTAAAGTAAAGTTTCCTTCACCAATAAGAGTTTTCACAGTATTGTCATCATAGGTTTTAATCTCAAGTTCAATTCCAATTTCCTTTAAATAACTTGCAATAAGCTCTGCATATT